>NZ_JBJURM010000020.1:0-135364 GCF_046097995.1 Rhodococcus sp. 5A-K4 | reverse complement strand
CCGGTAACGGGTTCGGGTTGGTGCACGGTGAAACCAGGTGATCAGAAGTTGGTTACTGTGACAGTTTCATAGAGTTACGGCGGTCATAGCGAAGGGGAAACGCCCGGTCCCATTCCGAACCCGGAAGCTAAGCCCTTCAGCGCCGATGGTACTGCACTCGACAGGGTGTGGGAGAGTAGGACACCGCCGAACACCCGTTAACCGAAAGGGGACCCAACATATTGGGTCCCCTTTCGTGCGTTGTATGAGAGGAATGACTGTGTCGGAGAATGGCGACGAGCGTCGGTCCTTCCGTGGGGGAGGAGCGCCTCGATCAGGTGGCCCCCGTCGTGACAACGACGGGCGTGGATCACGCGGCGCTGCAGGCGGAGACCGCCGCGGTGGTGCCGGAGACAACAACCGTGGCGGTGCTGGAAACAGTAACCGTGGCGGCGGATTCAACGGCGGACAGCGTCGCGGCGGCGAGGGTGGGTTCACCCCTCGTGGACGCGACGGTGACCGCAACCGTCAGCAAGCACGACCTGACGAACCGGATTTGCCCGACAACGTAGAGCCCACCGAGTTGGACCCGGCCGTGCGTCGGGATCTGCTCAGCCTCGACAAGGACAACGCCAACACAGTTGCGCGTCACCTGGTCATGGCAGGCAAGCTTGTCGACGAAGACCCGGAACTTGCACTGCTCCACGCGCGCGCTGCTCGTCAGCGCGCCGGCCGAATTGCGGTCGTTCGTGAAGCTGCTGGAATCACCGCGTACCACGCCGGTGAATGGGCTGAAGCTCTCTCCGAGCTTCGCGCTGCCCGTCGAATGGCTGGTGGACCGGGTCTGATCGCTGTCATGGCCGACTGCGAACGCGGTTTGGGTCGACCCGAACGCGCAATCGAGCTCGGTCGTAGCGACGAGGCTGCCCTGCTTTCCGGCGACGAGGCTTCGGAGTTGAGGATCGTGGTCGCCGGCGCCCGCATGGATCTCGGTCAGTTCGATCAGGCAGTTGTCACACTGCAGACCAAGGATCTTGACGCAGCGCGTACCGGTGAAGCGGCGGCTCGGCTTTTCTATGCGTACGCTGATGCCCTCGTTGCAGCAGGTCGTGTCGAAGACGGATTGAAGTGGTTCCTCAATGCTGCAGCTGCAGACCTCGAGGGTGACACGGATGCTGAAGAACGGGTGGCCGAGTTGACCGGAGAAGATCAGTGACCGTGCTTCGTACTCAGTACGACGTACTTTTGCTCGATCTCGACGGCACGCTGTACGCCGGAGCTCATGCGATTCCCGGCACCCAGGCCGCGTTGGGTCAGGGTACGCAGGCTCTGTACTACGTGACCAACAATGCGAGTCGCTCGCCTTCGGCAGTGTCCGCGCATCTGACCGAACTCGGTTTCGATTCCGAAGACGATCGCGTGGTCACCAGTTCTCAGACGGCGGTGCGCCTGTTGGCTGAGCGTCTCGAACCCGGTGCCGCTGTACTCGTCGTCGGTACAGATGCATTGGCCGACGAGGTGACGCGCGTCGGTTTGCTTCCGGTGCGCGAATTCGCGCATTCCCCGGTTGCAGTCGTCCAAGGACATTCGACGGAGACCAACTGGTCGATCCTCGCCGAGGCATGCTTGGCGATCAGGGCCGGGGCGTTGTGGGTGGCTGCGAACCTGGACACCACACTGCCGTCGGAACGGGGTTTGGTGCTCGGCAACGGCTCGATGGTGGCGGCTCTGCGCGCCGCCACGAGGCAGGAACCCTTGGTGGCAGGCAAGCCTGCTGCACCGCTGATGGAGGATGCGCTTGCACGCAGTGGGTGCTCGCGTCCACTGGTCGTCGGTGATCGCTTGGACACTGATATCGAAGGCGCACATGCTGTTTCGATCGACTCACTGTTGGTACTGACCGGTGTGAGCACGCCGGGCGACGTACTGCGGGCGCCGATTGAGCAGCGCCCCACCTACATTGCAGCAACTCTGGATTCGCTCAATCAGCCGGCCGTCGAATCGCTGGTCGGTGCGGACTCCAAGTGGTCTGTCTCCGTGAACGGGTCGGCGCTGGTTGTCGACGGCCCGGTTGTCGGGCACGAGATGTCGCTTCTACGTGCGGTTGCGCCTGTCGCATGGGCTAATCCGTCGTTCCAGACCCTGGAAGCGTCGGATGCCGGCGTGGCGGATCTGTTTGCTTCCTGGCTCGTCTGATTTCTCGCAAATGTGTTCGACTCGCGGGGGTGCGGGTGTATGCGCAACCGAGAGTCATGCACTAACGTTGTGCCCGATGAGCACGCCGACACCGCACCCCGGAAACTCGAGCAACGGATCACCGCTGCCCGGGTCACGCCCTACCGTCGATCCGGAACGAATACGTTCCGACGTCGACGGTTTGCTGGCACGCCTCGGCGGCATCGAACACGATCCGAACGATCATCACGGAGCAGGTGTGATTCCGCAGAAGGCACATATTTTGGAACAGGCACACGAGGTGCTCGTCCAGGCACTCGCCTCTGTGGACAGGGCTTGACGTGGCACGTAGAGCACGGGTGGACGCCGAATTGGTCCGTCGCGGTCTGGCACGATCGAGAGATCATGCGCAGGAACTGATCTCCGCGGGCCGAGTTCTCATTTCCGGAGCCGTTGCGACCAAGCCCGCGACGGCGATCGAAGCCGGAACGCCGCTTCGGGTCGTCGAGGTGGAGCAGGAAGTCTCGTGGGCGTCGCGCGGTGCTCACAAACTGATCGGTGCCCTTGACGCCTTCGGTACCGAAGGATTGACGGTCGAAGGTCGCCGGTGCCTCGACGCCGGCGCTTCCACCGGCGGGTTCACGGACGTTCTGCTGACACGCGGTGCGAAGGAAGTTGTCGCCGTCGACGTCGGTTACGGCCAATTGGTGTGGCGCCTGCAGTCCGACGACCGAGTGCATGTCATCGACCGAACCAATGTTCGCGCTATCGATGCCGAGACGATCGGCGGAACTGTCGATCTCGTTGTCGCGGACCTGTCGTTCATCTCTCTCAAACTGGTACTCGGGGCGTTTGTCGCCTGTACCGCTGACGGCGCGGACCTGGTTCCGATGGTCAAGCCTCAGTTCGAGGTGGGCAAGGACCGCGTCGGTGCCGGTGGCGTCGTACGAGATCCGGAATTGCGAATCTCCGCTGTGCTCGACGTGTCGGAGGCTGCTGCAAAGGTAGGTCTGCGGACGTTAGGTGTCGTGGCCAGCCCATTGCCCGGTCCGTCGGGAAATGTCGAGTATTTCCTGTGGCTTCGAAAGACGGGTACATCCGGCGATGAAGAGACGGATACCGACGCCGAGACGAACACCGAGGGAATTCCTGCGGTGGAGGACATGATTCGCAAGGCTGTAGAGGAAGGGCCCCAGTGAACGCGGTCACGAACGGCGAGTCGCGCGAGATCCTTCTTGTCGCACACCCTGGTCGACGTGACATCACGGAAACTGCCAAGCGGGTCGGGAAGATCTTCGAGCGCGCGGGAATTGGACTGCGAGTCCTCGTCGACGAAGCAGACAGCTCGCGCATCGAAGCAATGACGGAACCAGAGGGTTTCTCTGCGCCGGGTCTCGACGTCACGGTTGTTCATCCCGGCCCTGATGCTGCCGTTGGATGCGAGTTGGTACTTGTTCTCGGTGGCGACGGCACGTTTCTGCGCGCCGCCGAACTCGCTCAAGAAGCGTCCATTCCTGTACTGGGCATCAACCTCGGACGGATCGGATTTCTGGCAGAGACCGAGGCCGAGCATCTCGACGAGGCTCTCGCACAGGTAGTTCGCAAGGAATATCGCGTCGAGTCCCGTATGACACTCGACGTCGTGATTCGGGTGGACGACGAGATCATCGACCGCGGGTGGGCGCTCAACGAGGCCAGTATCGAGAACCGTTCGCGTCTGGGAGTTCTCGAAGTTGTCCTCGAAGTCGATGGCAGACCGGTGTCCGCGTTCGGTTGCGACGGTGTTCTCGTGTCAACTCCCACAGGCTCGACCGCTTATGCATTTTCCGCAGGCGGCCCCGTCGTGTGGCCCGAACTCGAAGCATTGCTCGTCGTACCCAGCAACGCGCATGCGCTGTTCGCGCGGCCGTTGGTCACCAGCCCGAATTCGATCATCGCGGTGGAGACCGTCGCAGGCAGCCACGACGGCCTGGTCTTCTGCGACGGCCGTCGTACCTTGGAACTGCCTGCCGGCGCTCGCGTCGAGATCGTTCGCGGCGCCACTCCCGTCAAGTGGGTCCGGTTGGACTCTGCGCCTTTCGCTGATCGGATGGTTCGCAAGTTCGAGCTTCCGGTTACCGGATGGCGAGGAAGGAAGCCTTAATCGTGCTCGCAGAGATCCGTATCGACAGTCTTGGTGTGATCTCCGAGGCCAGCGCCCAGTTTCACGAGGGCCTGACCGTCCTGACCGGTGAAACCGGCGCAGGTAAAACGATGGTCGTCACCAGCTTGCACCTCCTCAGCGGAGCGCGAGCGGATGCCGGTCGAGTGCGGTTGGGCGCGTCGCGAGCCGTTGTCGAAGGACGATTCATCGCCGACGACGTCTCACCGGCCACCGAGCGTGAGATCGTCCGAATCCTGGAATCGTCCGGCGCCGAGCGCGACGAGGACGGGACCATCATCGCCGTCCGGACAGTCGGCAGCGATGGGCGGTCACGGGCTCATCTCGGCGGACGAAGCGTGCCGGCGGGAGTTCTCTCCGAATTCACGGACCCACTTCTGACTGTCCACGGACAGAACGATCAGCTGCGATTGCTTCGTCCCGACCAGCAACGCAACGCGCTGGACCGCTTCGGGGACAAGGCAATCGGAACGCTACTGACGAGGTACCGCAAACACCGTCGTGAATGGCTCGATGCTCGTTCGGAGTTGATCGAGCGCACGTCGAAGGCTCGTGAACTGGCACAAGAAGCAGATCAGTTGACCTTCGCGCTCAACGAAATCGACGGCGTGGCACCCGAGCCCGGCGAGGACACGGCGATCGTTGCCGAAGTTCGTCGACTCAGTGAACTCGATTCGCTCCGCTCCGCTGCCGAAGAGGCGCACGCTGCGCTCGCCGGTAGTGACGACATGGCAAGCGGCGACGTCGGTGTCATGCCGGCGCTAGACCTGATGTCCGAAGCGAGGGCGCGCATCGAGTCGGTCACCGACGCCGATCTGGACGGCCTCGGTTCCCGGTTGGCCGACGCTATTGCCGTCGTCACCGACGTTGCCGGTGACCTGAACACCTACCTGTCCGGGCTGCCCGCAGACCCGGGTGCTCTGGACTCTTTGTTGTCGCGGCAATCGGAACTGAAGACTCTGACTCGCAAGTACGCCGCCGATGTCGACGGTGTTCTCGAATGGGCAGATACTGCTCGCGCTCGTCTATCCAAACTCGACGTGTCCTCGGATGCGTTGTCACTGTTGGCCAAGCAGGTCGAGGAGACGGCTGGCCTGACCGCGGAAGCCGCTACCAAGCTGAGCGCCGCGCGAGTAAAGGCGGCGGCAAAGCTCGCCAAAGCCGTCAGCGCGGAACTCGCCGGTCTGGCGATGGGACGTGCGGGCCTCGAGGTGACTGTGCGTTCGCAGCCTGCCGGCCCGCAGGACTCGGCGCCGCTCAGTGTCGGGGGAGTAGACCTGCATGCCGGGTCTGCCGGCGTCGACGAGGTGGAATTTCGCCTGTCCGCGCACAGTGGAGCGCCGTCACTTCCGATCAGTAAGAGCGCTTCCGGTGGTGAGCTGTCACGCGTCATGCTGGCGCTCGAGGTTGTTCTCGCTGGTAGCGACACCGGTGCGACGATGGTTTTCGACGAGGTGGACGCGGGGGTCGGTGGCCGCGCTGCTGTCGAGATCGGCCGCCGATTGGCGAAACTTGCTCGCACGCATCAGGTTATCGTTGTCACCCACCTTCCGCAGGTTGCTGCGTTTGCCGACACCCACCTCGTGGTGGACAAGGTCGACGACAAAGGCGGAGTGGTGAGCAGTGGCGTGCGGACCTTGTCGGATTCGGATCGGGTGGTCGAATTGGCCCGTATGTTGGCAGGGCTGGACGACACCGAAACCGGTCGTGCGCACGCCGAAGAACTGCTCGAGATCGCGAATGCGGCCCGCGTCACAGATTGAAGGTTCTGTGGTGTTGGTGTGACTGATGTGGTAGTTGTCGGCGCGCCTCCACCGGTCAACGCGGTTTCAGGTTCATCATCGAAGCCATGAAGATGCCCGGATTGCTCTCACGTAACACCGAATCCTTGCCTGGGATCAGTGGCATCGCCAGGGCCGATCGGAACACGGCGAAGCTTCTGCGCCGTGTCGGTCCTGGAGACATCGTGATCCTCGACGAAATCGACATCGATCGCCGGACCGCCGATGCTCTGGTGAAAGCCGGAGTCATGGCCGTGGTCAACGCGTAGCCGTCGATTTCGGGGCGGTACCCCAACCTCGGACCGGAAGTGATCGTCGCCAACGACATCGTTCTGATCGATGCCGTCGACGGTGATGTCTTCAAGAACATCAAGGACGGAAGCAAGATCCGCCTGCACGAGGGCGAGATCTTCAACGGCGAGAAGAGCCTCGTCAAGGGCGAAGAGCAGACCGAGGCCGAAATCTCCGACCGGATGATCGAGGCCAAGACCGGCCTGGTCGATCACTTGGAAGCGTTCTCGGGTAACACCATCGAGTTCATCCGCACCGAAAGCCCGTTGCTCATCGACGGAATCGGTGTTCCGGACATCGATATCGACTTGAAGGACCGCCATGTCGTGGTCGTCTCCGACGGCCCCGAACGCGAGACCGATCTGAAGAACCTCAAGCCCTTCATCAAGGAGTATTCGCCGATCTTGATCGGTGTCGGCGCAGGTGCGGACGTGTTGAGCAAGGCCGGATACCGCCCCGATCTGATCGTGGGCGACCCGGAGGAAATCACCAGTTCCACGCTCAAGTCCGGCGCGGAAGTTGTTCTGCCTGCAGACCAGGACGGTCATGCGGCGGGGCTTTCCCGAATCCAGGATCTCGGTATCGGGGCGATGACGTTCCCGGCGACCTGCTCACCGACCGACCTTGCCCTGCTGCTTGCCGATCACCACGGAGCTTCACTGATCGTGACGGTCGGCAACGTGGTGTCCTTGGACGAGTTCTTCGACCGTGGGCGTCGTGAAAGCAATCCGTCGGCGTTCATGACACGGCTCAAGGTTGGACCGAAACTGGTCGATGCCAAGGCCGTCGCAACTCTGTATCGAAGTCGAGTGTCCGGCGGCGCGATCGCGCTCCTGGTGCTCGCCGCCCTGGTGGCAGTGATCGTCGCCCTGGTCGTGTCCAATGCCGGTAGTGAAGTTCTCGACTGGGCAATCGCAACGTGGAACAGCTTCGCGCTGTGGGTTCAGGGGCTCTTCAAGTGATTTCGATGCGTCAACATGCAATTTCCATAGCGGCAATCTTTCTGGCACTCGCGATCGGCGTGGTGCTCGGTTCCGGAATGCTGTCGAGTGGATTGCTGTCCGGTCTGCGTGACGACAAGGCGGACCTGCAGAACGAGATCGAAGACCTCAATCAACAGTCCAATCAGCTTCAGCAGCAACTCAATTCCGCGGACGGCTTCGATGCCGCTGTCGGCGGTCGCGTCGTGCGTGACAGTCTCGCTGGTCGCACCGTCGTCGTCATCACGGCACCGGACGCGGATCCCAGTGATCTCGACGGTGTCAACCGACTCGTCACTGCCGCCGGCGGCGCCGTGACCGGACGCGTCTCGCTCACCGATTCGTTTGTCGACGCCACCGGCGGTGACCGTTTGCGGACCGTCGTCACCAATGTCATCCCTGCGGGGATCACCCTCAAGACCGGTGCGGTCGATCAGGGCAGTCTCGCAGGTGATCTGCTCGGTTCGGTTCTGCTTCTCAACGGGCAGAACAGCGAACCGCAGAGCACTCCGGACGAGATGAATCTCGCGCTCGACTCGCTGCGTAGCGCCGGTTTCATCAGCTACGACGACGGAGCGGTCAAGCCGGCTCAGCTCGCCGTGGTTCTCACCGGCGACAACAAGAGTGAATCCGACGCAGCCACGGGTAACCGCGGCGCCGTCATCGCCCGGTTTGCCGGTGCTCTCGACGGACGCGGCGCAGGAACGATTCTCGCGGGCCGGCCTGGCTCGGCCGAGGGCAGTGGTCCGGTTGCCGTCGCGCGTGCGGACGCGGCGCTCTCAGCGGGCTTGACGACCATCGACAACATCGACCGGGAATCGGGCAAGATCACGACGCCGTTGGCACTTCAGGAACAGTTGAACGGCGGCGCCGGCCGCTACGGCACGGGACCGGGAGCGGCGGCGGTTACCGTCGGCGCACCCACCAACTGAACACCCCGGTATTGATACGCCGGTCACATCGGGGGCGGAAAGTCGGCGCGTTGTAGGCACCGACCCCCGATAGGTGTTACCGTGAAATCCCGTGGGTCGGCAGGCCCCAGCATGCTTCATCAGACCAAGCCCTGCACAGTCGTCACGGGAGCCCCTTTGCCACAGTCACGCACTAACACGCGTACCGCCACCAAGCACATCTTCGTCAGCGGAGGTGTAGCTTCCTCGCTCGGCAAAGGTTTGACCGCCTCGAGCCTGGGACAGTTGTTGACCGCGCGGGGAATGCGCGTGACCATGCAGAAGCTCGATCCCTATCTCAATGTGGATCCGGGCACCATGAACCCCTTCCAGCACGGCGAGGTCTTCGTCACCGAAGACGGTGCCGAGACCGACCTCGACGTCGGGCACTACGAGCGGTTCCTAGACCGTGACCTATCCGGTCAGGCGAACGTCACCACCGGCCAGGTGTACTCGACGGTCATCGCCAAGGAACGTCGTGGCGAGTACCTCGGTGACACCGTTCAGGTCATCCCGCACATCACCGATGAGATCAAGCGTCGCATCCTCGAGATGAGCGGCCCGGATCTGCAGGGACACCGCCCGGATGTCGTGATCACCGAAATCGGTGGAACCGTCGGCGACATCGAATCGCAGCCCTTCCTGGAAGCCGCTCGCCAGGTCCGCCACGACGTCGGCCGCGACAACGTCTTCTTCCTGCACGTCTCCCTCGTGCCGTACCTCGGCCCCTCCGGAGAACTCAAGACCAAGCCCACGCAGCACTCGGTTGCGTCGTTGCGCAGCATCGGCATTCAGCCCGACGCGCTGATCCTTCGTTGCGATCGTGACGTTCCGCAGGGCCTCAAGAACAAGATCGCGCTGATGTGCGACGTGGACGTCGACGCCTGCATTTCGACGCCCGACGCTCCCTCGATCTACGACATCCCGAAGGTTCTGCACCGTGAGGGCCTCGACGCCTACGTCGTTCGCCAGCTCGGTCTCCCATTCCGCGACGTCGACTGGACCGTGTGGGGCAACCTCCTCGATCGTGTTCACCAGCCGCGTGAGACCGTGCGCGTCGCGTTGGTCGGCAAGTACGTCGACCTGCCCGACGCATACCTCTCCGTCACCGAGGCACTGCGCGCCGGTGGATTTGCCAACCGGTCGAAGGTCGAGATCTCCTGGGTTCCGTCGGATGCCTGTGAGACGGAAGCCGGAGCGCAGGCCGCTCTCGGTGACGTCGACGGTGTTCTGATCCCGGGCGGCTTCGGCATTCGCGGCATCGAGGGCAAGCTCGGCGCGATCCGTTTCGCACGTTCGCGCAAGCTGCCGCTGCTGGGTCTGTGCCTGGGTCTGCAGTGCGTCGTCATCGAAGCTGCTCGCAGCGTCGGCCTCGACGATGCCAACTCGGCCGAGTTCGAGCCGGACACCAAGCACCCGGTCATCTCCACGATGGCTGATCAGGAAGACGTCATCGCCGGTGACGCCGACCTCGGTGGCACCATGCGTCTGGGTGCATACCCGGCCGTGCTGACCAAGGGTTCCGTCGTCGCTCAGGCCTACGGAACCGAGGACGTCTCCGAGCGTCACCGTCACCGCTACGAGGTCAACAACACCTACCGCGACCGGATTGCCAAGTCCGGCTTGCAGTTCAGCGGAACCTCGCCGGACGGTCACCTGGTCGAGTTCGTCGAGTACCCGCGTGAGCAGCATCCGTTCTTCGTTGCCACCCAGGCACACCCGGAGCTCAAGAGCCGCCCGACGCGCCCGCACCCGCTGTTCGCCGCCTTCGTCGAAGCAGCGTTGACGTACAAGCTCGAAGAGCGCCTGCCCGTCGACGTCCACGGTGACGAGAAGATCGACACCGCTGCCACCGAGACAGCGCTCGACGCTGCAGTCGAGAACGTGGAAAAGGTCTAGCCACAGATGAGCGATCCCGGTCGGCACGAATTCGACACCCTCGGCTCCAAGACGGTCTACACCGGCGCGATCATCGCGTTGCGCGTCGACACCGTTGCGATGCCTGGTGGTCAGCGTGCCGATCGGGAAGTCGTCGAACACCACGGCGCCGTTGCCGTCGTGGCACTGGACGAGCACGACAACCTGGTGCTGATTCACCAGTACCGTCACCCGCTCGGGCACCGGTTGTGGGAAATCCCTGCCGGTCTGCTCGACGCTGCGGGGGAGAGCCCGGTCGAGGCGGCAGCGCGTGAGCTGGGCGAAGAAACCGGACTCGGTGCCGACCGATGGTCGGTGCTGGTCGATGTAGCTCTCTCACCCGGGTTCACGGACGAGGCGGTTCGCGTCTTCCTCGCCGAGGGTCTGCACGAGGTGGAGCGCGACGATCCCGAACACGAAGAAGCCGATCTCGAGATTTCGCGAGTTCCGCTCGCCGACGCCGTCGACATGGCGCTGCGCGGCGACATCGTCAATGCCACCGCGGTATCGGGCATTCTCGCGATCGCTACCGCACGCTCGACGGGAAAGCCGCTACGCCCGGCCGACGCACCGTGGCCCGACCGTCCTCGCGCATTCGGAGAACGCAAGTCGCGAGCCTGAAGTGCTTGCCCGACAGGTGGACTCGTATCTCGACCATCTAGCGGTCGAGCGAGGATCTGCGCGCAACACTCTGCTTTCGTATCGCCGCGACCTGAATCGGTATGCGGAGTACCTGAACGGGCGTGGCATCGACGACGTCGCGGGCGTGACGGAGAACGACGTCACCGAATTCGTGACACATCTGCGCCTGGGTGACAAAGATGCCGGCGTCGTACCGTTGGCGGCCAGTTCGGCAGCGAGGACCCTGATCGCGGTCCGCGGATTCCACAAGTTCTCCGCCGCCGAGGGCCTGGTCGGTGTCGATGTGGCTCGAACGGTCAAGCCGCCGACGCCCGGACGCAAGTTGCCCAAAGCTCTGCCGCTCGACGACGTGATCGCCCTACTCGACGCTTCGGGTGGCGGTGCGGCCGGTGACGGGCCCCGCGACCTGAGGGATCGCGCTCTGCTCGAGCTTCTGTACTCGACCGGAGCACGCATCACCGAGGCGATCGATCTGGACGTCGACGACATCGACACCGAAACCCGTTCCGTGCTGCTCAAGGGCAAGGGCGGCAAGCAGCGGATCGTCCCCGTCGGCAGGCCGGCGATCGCCGCCGTAGACGCGTATCTCGTCCGCGGGCGCCCCAGCCTCGCGACGCGTGGTGTTCCTGCCCTCTTTCTCAACGCTCGCGGGGGACGCCTCTCGCGTCAGAGTGCATGGCAGATTCTTCAGGACGCGGCCGCGTCGGCCGGGATCAAGGCGGACGTCTCACCCCATACGCTCAGGCACTCGTTTGCCACCCACCTGCTCGACGGCGGCGCGGACGTACGTGTCGTGCAGGAACTTCTCGGTCACGCTTCGGTAACCACGACGCAGATCTACACACTGGTCACCGTCACAGCGCTGCGCGAAGTGTGGGCTCAGGCACACCCACGCGCCCGTTAGGCGTTGGTTGGCTCATGCGTGTCTGCGAGACCATTCGGTGATGTAAGCGGTAGCGTTCAAGGAGCGCGAGCGGCCTCCACCGCAGTTTCGGGGGTTTGCCGGCGCCGAGAGCAACCGCCGAAAGAGTAGGGGAGCATCGGACCGTGTCGACATCGCAGCCACCAGCGGCGGAGTCCGCGCCGCCGCATGTCAATGCCCAACTCTTCGAGCGCGTGAACGAATCAGCACCAGCTGTACCCTCCGAACCAGAGGCGATGTTCGAAATAGATACGACGCCAGTAGCCTCTCCACCTGCGGAAACCCCTGCTGTTTCCACGGAAGAACTCGGTCCGACGGGCCGGCCGGTCCGCGAGGTACCCCAACCGACACCGTTGGCGCATCACGGACCCGCGATGATCATCGCGATGTGCAACCAGAAGGGCGGCGTCGGCAAGACGACGTCGACCATCAACCTGGGCGCGTCGTTGGCCGAATACGGTCGCCGAGTGCTCTTGGTGGATCTCGATCCCCAAGGAGCGTTGTCTGCTGGTCTGGGCGTTCAGCATCACGACCTGGAACTGACCGTCCACAATCTCCTGGTCGAACCGCGTGTATCCATCGACGACGTGTTGATGCGCACTCGGGTGGACGGTCTGGACCTGCTCCCCAGCAACATCGACCTTTCGGCTGCCGAGATTCAATTGGTCACCGAGGTCGGGCGTGAGCAGACTTTGGGGCGCGTGCTGCACCCGGTTCTCGATCGGTACGACTACGTGCTCATCGACTGCCAGCCGTCGCTTGGCCTGCTCACGGTGAATGCGCTGGCGTGCGCCGATTCGGTCATCATTCCGATGGAATGCGAGTACTTCAGCCTCCGCGGCCTGGCACTTCTCAACGACACCGTCGAAAAGGTGCACGACCGTCTCAATCCGAAGCTCGAGTTGGCCGGCATCGTCGTCACGATGTTCGACGCCCGGACCCTGCACGCTCGTGAGGTGATGGCGCGAGTGGTCGAGGTGTTCGGCGACGTCGTCTACGACACGGTGATCAACCGCACCGTTCGATTCCCCGAAACCAGCGTTGCCGGTGAGCCGATCACGACGTGGGCGCCGAAATCGGCTGGCGCCGAGGCATATCGAGCCTTGGCCCGCGAGGTCATTCACCGGTCTGGTCGTTAGTGGAACTGATTGCATCGCAAGAAGATCCGGTCGAAGTCGAGCCGGATTCGATCGATCCGAACGTGCCGACCGACGCTCAGACCGCAGCCAAGGCTGCCGGTTTTCGAGTCACTCTCCGGAACTTCGAAGGCCCGTTCGATCTGCTGTTGAACCTGATCAATCAACGGCAGCTCGACGTCACCGAAGTCGCCCTTCACACCGTCACGGACGATTTCATCGCGTACACCAAGGAACTCGGCAGTGCGATGGGCCTTGATCAGACGACGGAATTCCTGGTTGTCGCAGCTACGCTTCTGGATCTGAAAGCGGCCAGGTTGTTGCCCGCCGGGCAGGTCGAGGACGCGGAGGATCTGGCGCTTCTCGAAGCACGCGATCTTCTCTTCGCACGCCTGCTGCAGTACCGGGCGTACAAACAAGTCGCGGCACTGTTCGGTGAGTTGGAGGAAGCAGCGCTGCGGCGCTATCCGCGCTCGGTTGCCGTCGAGGATCAGTTCACCGAACTCCTGCCCGAGGTGTTGTTGGGCGTCGACCCTCAGCGTTTTGCGGAGATCGCGGCGACGGTGTTCACACCGCGTCCGGTGCCGACAGTGGGCCTCGATCACCTCCATGTGTCCAATATCTCGATACCCGAACAGGCCGAGCGAATTCTCGAGTTGCTGCGCGAGCGAGGCATCGGGGAGTGGACACCATTCGGGGACCTCGTTGCCGAGTGCGAAATCACTGTCGAGATAGTGGCAAGGTTTCTCGCATTGCTCGAGCTGTATCGCCGGCAGGTCATCGTGTTCGAGCAACCCGAGGCCCTCGGACCGCTGATGGTGAGTTGGACCGGAGACGACCCGGCCGCGCCGGTCACAGAGGAGGACTACGGATGAATGCCGAACCGACGGAATCAGAGTCTTCGCAGCTAGACGAGATTATCGAGCCTACCGACGACGCCCCGGAGTCCGAAGAGTCTGCACCCGATTTCGACCTCGACGACGATCAACTCGACGCAGTGCTGGAGTCGCTTCTGCTAGTCGTGGATTCGCCGGCGGAAGTGAACCAACTCGCATCTGTCACCGGAACCGCACCGGAGCGCGTCGAAGAACGCCTGACGTCGATGTCGGCCGCATTGACCGCTCGCGGCAGCGGAATGGACCTTCGCTACGCGGGCGACGGATGGCGTCTGTACACGCGACAAGAGTTTGCCCCGTACGTGGAAAAGCTGCTATTGGACGGCGCACGCACCAAATTGACCAGGGCGGCATTGGAAACTTTGGCCGTAGTCGCATACCGTCAACCGTTGACTCGTGCGCGGATCAGTGCGGTACGAGGCGTCAACGTGGACGGGGTGGTACGCACCCTCCTTGCCCGCGGACTGATCGCGGAAGCCGGGCCTGACCCGGACACCAACGCGACACGGTACTCCACGACCGAACTGTTCCTCGAACGGCTCGGGCTGGCCTCGCTCAGCGAGCTCCCGGAGTTGGCCCCGCTCTTGCCTGATGTCGATCTCATCGACGACATCAGCGAAAGCCTGGAATCCGATCCGCGATTTGCGAGAATGAACAAGGCAGACGTGCCCACTGAGGTAGTGGACACCGAAGTCGACGACTGACCGGAATCCGGCCGTCGTCAGCACCGAGAAAGACCCGACCACGCTCGGGAAACAGTAGAAAACTGACAGGAAAAAAGTGAACAATCCCGCTCGCCGAGATGGCACACCGGACCGTAACAACTCCCGCGACAACCGCGGCGCACGCAGCGATGTCCCCCGTGGTGGTCGCAGCGACGCCCCCCGCGGCGCACGTAGCGAAGCGCCCCGTGGTGGACGCAGCAACACTTCCCGCAGTACCTCCGGATACGACCGCAACGCCGGATCCGACCGTCCCCGCACGGACGACCGTCGCGGTGGATTCAATGATGACCGTCGCCCTCCGCGCAGCGATGACCGTCGCCCTCCGCGCAGTGACGACCGTCGCCCCGCACGTACGGACGACCGTCGTGGTGGCTACAACGACGACCGTCGCGGACCGCGCACTGACGACCGCCGCGGACCCCGCAGCGATGACCGCCGTACCCCCCACGTCGACGCCCGTCGCGCACCGCGCGGTGGCGCCGACCGTCGTAGTGACGATCAGCGCGGCGCACGCCCCGACGCTCCTCGCGGCGGCGCATGGTCGAACGCACCTCGTGGATCCAAGTTCGACGGACCTCCGCGCAAGCGCCCGGCAGCTCCCACACCGCCGGCGACCAACAAGCGTGGCAAGCCGAAGACCGAGAAGCCGCAGCGCGTCGTCTCTCAGAACCCGTTGGTCTCCAACGCCAAGCCGGCACGTCATCAGCATGCCGAGATCACCAAGCACGACGGCCCGCCGAAGGGCGACGGCGTCCGCTTGCAGAAGGTGCTGGCTCAGGCCGGCGTCGCATCACGCCGTGCAGCTGAAGAGCTGATCGACCAGGGTCGCGTCGAGGTCGACGGCCGCATTGTGGTCGAGCAGGGTCTGCGTGTCGACCCCGAGAACGCAGTGGTTCGTGTCGACGGCGTCCGCGTCGTCGTGCAGAAGGACCTCGTCTACCTTGCGATGAACAAGCCGCGTGGCTGGCAGTGCACCATGTCCGACGATCTCGGTCGTCCGTGCGTCGGTGACATCGTCTCCGAGCGCGTTCAATCGGGTCAGCGGCTCTTCCACGTCGGCCGTCTCGACGCCGACACTGAAGGCTTGCTTCTCTTCACCAACGACGGCGACTTGGCTCACCGCCTGATGCACCCGTCGTTCGAGGTTCCGAAGACGTACCTCGCCACGGTTCACGGCGTTGTCGAGCGCAGTACCGGCAAGCAGCTGCGTGACGGTGTCACTCTCGATGACGGTCCGGCCAAGGTGGACGCGTTCACCGTGCTCGAGATCAACGAGGGCAAGACGCTCGTCAAGCTCGTACTGCACGAGGGCCGTAAGCACATCGTGCGTCGCCTCCTCGATGCCGTCGGTCACCCCGTTGTCCGTCTGGTTCGCACCAACGTCGGAGTTGTCGCTCTCGGCGATCAGCGTCCGGGAACGCAGCGCGTCCTCGGACGTAGCGAGGTCGGTGGACTGTACGAGGCGGTCGGCCTGTGACCGATTCGTCCATGCCGCTGGTAGTCGCTATGGACGGACCGTCCGGAACCGGCAAGTCCAGCGTCTCTCGCGCGTTGGCGCAGCGTTTGGGTGCTCGCTACCTCGACACTGGAGCCATCTACCGGATCGCGACCCTGCACGTGCTTCGTCAGGGAATCGATCTGGCTGATTCCGCCGCGATCACCGCTGCCGTTGCGGCATTGCCGTGGTCCATCGGTACCGATCCAAGCAGTGAGCAGGTGCATCTCGACGGCGCGGACGTCAGTGAGGAGATCCGCGGCGACGCGGTCACCAAGGCTGTCTCCGCGGTCTCGGCTGTGCCCGAGGTTCGCGACCTGCTGGTCGCCACTCAGCGTGAGTTGGCGGCCGGTGCGGAGCGGATCGTCGTGGAAGGTCGCGACATCGGAACCGTCGTACTCCCCGATGCAGACGTCAAGATCTTCTTGACCGCATCGGCGGAAACCCGTGCGGCACGGCGCAATACGCAGAACGTCGGCCAAGGCCGTGAAGACAATTACGAAGCGGTGCTGGCTGATGTGCAGCGCCGTGACCATCTCGATTCGACTCGGGCAGTGTCGCCGTTGCGCCCTGCCGAGGATTCCATCCTGGTGGATACGAGCGAATTGGGAATTGAAGATGTGATCGCCAAGTTGCTGTTGGTGGTCAGCGACAGAACTGGAGCAGTGCAGTGAGCGACGATCTGGTAACCGAATATGCCGGTGACGGAACTTGGTCCGAGGAATCGGAGTGGGATTACGCCGATCTCGAAGCGGACGGCGAAGGCGAAGCGCACATTGCCGTCCCGACCTTGGCTGTTGTCGGTCGACCGAACGTCGGCAAGTCGACGCTCGTCAACCGCATCATCGGCCGTCGTGAAGCGGTAGTCGAGGACATCCCCGGCGTTACCCGTGACCGCGTCTCGTACGAGGCGAACTGGGCCGGACGACGCTTCCTCGTCCAGGACACCGGCGGATGGGAACCCGACGCAAAGGGTCTTCAGCAGGCCGTTGCCCGTCAGGCCGAATTGGCCATGGGAACGGCTGACGCCATTCTCCTGGTGGTCGACGCCGTTGTCGGCGCTACGACGACGGACGAAGCTGTCGCTCGAGTGCTTCGCCGCTCGAAGACTCCGGTCATCCTCGTTGCCAACAAGGTGGACGACGGACGCACCGAGTCCGAGGTTGCAGCGCTGTGGTCCTTGGGTCTTGGTCAGCCGTACTCCGTGAGTGCGACGCACGGGCGCGGCACCGGCGACCTGCTCGACGAGGTTCTGGAGAAGCTTCCGGAAACCCCGCGTGAAGGTATCCCCGGCGGCGGTCCGCGTCGTGTTGCGCTGGTCGGAAAGCCGAACGTCGGAAAGTCCAGCTTGCTCAACAAGCTGTCCGGTGACGAGCGGTCCGTCGTGCACAATGTTGCCGGCACCACCGTCGACCCGGTCGACTCCATCGTCGAACTCGGCGGGCGCCCTTGGCGTTTCGTCGACACAGCTGGTCTGCGCAAGCGCGTCAGCCATGCCAGCGGTGCGGAGTTCTATGCGTCGCTGCGTACGAAGAGTGCGATCGAGGCCGCTGAGGTCGCGATCCTGCTCATCGACGCACACGAGCCGATCACCGAGCAGGACCTCCGTGTTCTGAGCATGGTGGCCGACACGGGTCGTGCATTGGTGATCGCATTCAACAAGTGGGACCTCGTGGACGAGGACCGTCGACTCATGCTGGACAAGGAAGTGGACCGCGATCTGGTCCGCGTTCCGTGGGCTCAGCGAGTCAACATCTCCGCCCACACCGGTCGCGCCGTGGCGAAGCTCGTGCCTGCGCTCGACACGGCTCTGGAGTCCTGGGACAAGCGAATCCCCACGGGTCGCCTGAACACCTGGCTCAAGGAAGTTGTGGCAGCAACACCGCCGCCAATGCGTGGTGGTCGCCTGCCTCGCATCATGTTCGCGACTCAGGCAAGCACACGCCCGCCGACATTCGTTCTCTTCACCACGGGCTTCCTCGAGGCCGGCTACCGCCGCTTCATCGAGCGGCGTCTGCGTGAAGAGTTCAACTTCGACGGCAGCCCGATCCGCGTATCCGTCCGAGTGCGCGAGAAGCGCGACCGTAAGGGCCGCTGATTCTGCGTCCAATTCGGTACTGAAACGGCTCTGACCAGCCGATTGGTACTTCGGCCCGTCCCTGATGTAATCTTTCCAAGCGCCCGAAACAAGGGCGTGGGACGGGCTGTGGCGCAGCTTGGTAGCGCACTTGACTGGGGGTCAAGTGGTCGCAGGTTCAAATCCTGTCAGCCCGACCGAAGATAGATCAAAAAGGCAGTTTCTCAGAAATGAGAAACTGCCTTTTTTGTATGTGCCTCACAGGTTCGGCAACGGATCTCGTGGGAAGTCCTGCGGTGACGTGAGCTCCGCGTCGGCAGCATTCACGACTGCAACATATTCTTCGTCGATCTCGTACGTAATGCCCGCCGCAGTGAAGTGCGGTGTGGATGCAGTATCGACCGGGCTGAGAACGGTCATTCTCGGAAACTGGGTGAGGATCGACCTCGGCACTTTTCTGGACCGAAAGCTCGTCGACAACACGGTGATCGCCTTTCGGCTCACCACGACAAACACACTCGGTTTCGCGCTCATCAGAACGTCTGCTGGAAATACGTACCGGATCTCGTTCTCTGGATCCAGGTAAGACCGAAGGCGCTCGCGAGCATCCGCAGAAACCGGCATGCGCGGAAGGCTAGCTCAGTTTCGCTGACTGAGGCGAATATTGTGGACGGCAACGGTTGCTCCGAAGAGCGCGATCAGAATGGCGGTAAAGATTGCTGCCAACCACCACGGCGCCGAACCTGCTGTATTCAGCCAAATGATCAATGCACCGAAAATTGTAGTCGGAATGCCGACAGCACGAGACAGGTCGACATTCCTCGGATTGACCGGCGGTGTTCTCCACCAATGAAGGCGATGTCCTCGATTCTCACGCAGCATTCGCAGGAAGGACCAGACAGTAAGCGGCAGGCCAATCGCGAGGATGACCATCCCGCCAATGATCGCCAAAGTGGACCCGTCTCGGAAGTACGTCACGGCAGCGCCCACAACGCCTGCAAAACCGATGGCCGTGAATACTTTCCACGCCGGGGTTATGGACTGGCCATGCGGTTGTGTTGCCATGCAAGCACCCTTCCATAAAACATGTTCGAAAACTTCAAGCCTGTTGCGGCCGTCGATTGTGCATCAGGGTGACAGTCAAACTCGGCAGGCCGTTAACTATTCCGAGTACAGCGACTGCGATACCCGCACTCAAAAGAGGTGCTGTCTCCCAATAGTTGTCAACGACGGGGAATGTCCCGATCAGGCTCAAAACCCAACCTGCGAGTTGCGCACGCCGAACCCGCTGTGCCGCTCGCGATGAGGACGGTCCCACCGCGAGAGGTATTCTCCACCCGTAGTTTCCGTGAGCTGCGAGGCGAGCGCCGTAGACATGGGCAGCAGTAGCAAGAATCAGTGCGCCCAATGCGATCAACGTCGTTGGTCCCTTCTTCGATTACCGTCGACGTTATCGCTCCTTCGTGCATTTTGGGTTGCAACCGCTTTCTGCGCCGGCGCACAATTTTCCCTACTGGCATGATCTCTTCGTATGACGGGGATTCGGATCGCGTGGGTTGTATTGGCGGTTGCCACCGGGATTCTAGGATCCGCGACGGCACAGTGGCCGCTGTACGAGATCACCGATTGTGAAATAGGCCTCGGCCCGCTCAGTTCTGCCGATTGTTACCGCTCGATTCACGACTATTTCGGGCGGGAGCTCTTCTTGGTGCTGGCGTTGCCGGTGGCTCTGTGCGTCATTCCAGCCGTGATTCCGCGACCATTAGTTTCCTGGATCGTCTCGGCGACAATGCTCTGCGCTGCAGTAGTGGGTTTCTTTACCGCTTTCAGCTCGGATATGCCTTCTCTGCTCTCGATGGTGGGGAGCCTCCCTGCGGCAGTGCTGGCATTGGTACTTGCCGCAGTGCATCAGGGGATCGCATTGCGCAACAAGGGCGCCATTGCGCGTGCGCGCGGTGGAGTTCGCGATGCGCGGTCGAGTGAATGATCAGGTGGGGCTGAAGAACAGTTCCATCGAGATCCAGAACCACGCCACCATTGCAGCGACCGGAAGGAACGCAAACACCAATGGCATCGCGAATTGCCGGCCGGTGCGACTGGGAATAGTCATAAGTCCGAGCAAGACGAACACGGCGGCAGGCGCCGCCCAACTTATCCAGTAGGTGAGCGGTGGTGGGTTGGGCCCGAACGACGTGAACGAACGGTTCGGATACAGCTGCGGCTGCGGGACATCCGCGAAGTGTTGCCACAGGAGTACCAATGGCAGGTAGCCGAACAGCCCCAGTAGGAGGCCGACGACGAGTCCCGCGAAGATTCGTTCGCCCCTCATCTCAACGCACCCGTCCGAATCAATCGTCCCACTGCCTATGCGACTTCTGGTAAGTCACGAGGCTGAATCCGTAGAGCCCACGCCCGGGCCGCAACGAACGTCATGGCCAATACGAGAACCACCAGCAGTACGACCGCGATCCAGGTGGGAGCGGCGGTGGAAAAGCCCAGCCTCCACGCAGTACCGACACCTACAGTCGTCGCCGCCAACGCCCCGACCGGAAGCATCGCCGCCACCGCCTGCGCCGTGCGCGTAGTAAGTCGATCCCCGGCAGCGCGAAGAACTCCGAACACGGCGGCGACCGCCAGACCGTAGGCCAGGAAACCGCTGACGGCATAAACCAGGAGCGGGGACCATCCGATGTCAACCGACCTGGTGAATGCCATGCTGATCAAGACCAACAGGGGCGTCAACCCAAGCGTGACTCCCACGAGGCCTGCCACCACAGTTCGAAGCATTCGATTGTCCTGACCTCCGGAGATTCGCACACCCGCGAGGTGGAGTACGAGCCCGGTCAGCGCGCCCAGAACGGCGCCGATCACCGCAGCCTCGATGGGCCAGGCCCATTGCGATTCACCCGCGAAGCCCGAGATTGTCGTGCCACCCGAAAAGAGGGTGATCGTGGCCGACGCCTGTGACGATCCTTGTGTCAGCGCCGCCGTGACGATGGCAACGGTCGCACCGAACAAAGCAAACCCGAGTGCCTGTTTCCACATCAAGCCATCTTGGCCCATCCCGCGGGAGAATTCGGCGCAACAGGTCTGCGTCATGCTTTACCTATCGGGGTGGGATCGGCACAAAGGTCCGCATCTCGTCCCGTCCGGGGCGTATTACGCCTGCGGCGGATTCGGGCACCTCGTTCCATGCTCCGGGAAGGTCGCGCAGAGGCTCGGATACGACGATTCGGGTCTCCTCACTCAGATGGTGCAGGGCATCCACCTCAGGATGGAGCTTGCGTAACGTAGAGATCTCGGTGGAGAAGAACAGTGACCTCGACCGGTTCTCGCTCGAATAGCGAAAGATCCAGGTGGAGACGCCATCCGACGTAGCAACGGTCATCTGGACCGGATCGTCGATACCCTGCGAGCGAGCCGTGTGCTCGACAAATCCGACGGCCCTCGCGACACCTTCGAACGGATCGTCGGCCAGACCGAACGTCTGCGCGAGGAAGAACAAGGTTTCCGAGTCCGTCGACCCTTCGAGGTCCGGAAAGAGCGACGGATCAATGGCAGTCACCAATTCCCTTTTCATGTCGTGGAATCCGCGTAGTGAACCGTTGTGCATCCACAACCAATTGCCGTGCCGAAATGGGTGGCAGTTGCTGCGCTGCACCGCAGTGCCCGTCGAAGCGCGCACGTGGGCGAACATGAGCGGGGTGCGCAGTTGAGAGGTGACCTCGCGCAGGTTCGAGTCGTTCCACGCGGGTTCGATGCTCTTGAACACTGCTGGTTGGGACCCCTCCCCGTACCAACCGATTCCGAAGCCGTCACCATTCGTCGTCGTTGCCCCGAGTTGAGAATGCAGGCTCTGGTCGATCAGCGAGTGCTGTGGCCTGAACAGCAAGTCATGGGCGAGTATCGGCTCTCCCGAATACGCCATCCACCTACACATGCTTTCAACTCAAACAGATTGAGTCGGCGTTGTCGGTGCATGCGCAGCGGCGTGCGTCGTCTGGGTGGGCTTCCATGTCGACACAGCCCAGATCACGACGATGTTCAGCGCGATGATGAGAGTCGACCACCAGGGGTAATACGGCAGCCACAAGAAGTTCGCGATGATCGAGATCGCACAGATCACGACTGCCGATACCCGTGCCCACGCCGTTCCGGTGAACAGTGCGAGACCGACGAGAGCGACGAGCGCGCCCAGCACGAGATGGATCCAACCCCACGTCGTCAGGTCGAATTGATAGACGTAGTCGATCCCGACTACGAACACTTCGTTTTCGGCGACGGCAGCGATTCCTTGGAAGAACTGCACGATACCGACCGTCACCAGGATGACTGCTGCCCCGATCGATGTTCCTACCGCGAAACCCTGCTTGACTGACGTTGTATCCGACATGGCGGTTTCCCTTGATTCGGTGGGGTGACCGGACACGTGCCCGGCACGTTGTACCGATCGTTGTTCCACCGGCCGACTGCCGTGAAACGGAAATGCCGGTCCGGTTCGGTGAGAAATCAGTGCGTTCTGCTCCGATGTGCGGACGAAATGTAACTTCTGGCCCCTGTTGATGCGATGTACCCCTTGCCGGAATGCGTGTGCGGAGGAATTGCTCGTAACCGAAGTTCACAGAAAACAAGAAGAATTCGGCACGGAATTTGACCTATTTGTCCAGCTGTACTGGTATTTTGACTGAATTGACCGGAAGCTACGGTCCGCGGAAAAGAGTAGCGAGAGAATGACGATCTTCGGCAGGCGTTCCGCGGGCATCTCCGCGACGGCCTTCGTCTTGGCAGCTGTTGTATCGACGGCACTTCCCGCGGTGGGGTCGGCAGCACCGGTCGCACTCACTCACGCGTGCACTCCCGAGATCAACGACAATTCGATGTCACTCGATCCGGCAGTGATAGACGGTTGGTACGACATCTCGACTGGTTCACCGGGAACGAAGATCAACTCGATCGAGGCTTGGCGGACAGTGCCGGGAGACATCCTCGAGTTTCGCGCATCGGTGACGATCAGAGCCCACGGAAGTCCCGTCCGAGGGACCCTTCGGATCGACGGCGCCGGCTTGACCGGAGATCAGGATTTGATCTCCAGAATGACGTTGACCCAAGATCTCGGTCGCTCAGGATCGACGGTCACCGATGCCGACGACGGCTCGGTCATTCCGGTTCGTGCCAAGCTCGCATTCGACGTCACAACTCCTGGACAAGTGGCACAGAACCAGACGGTCAACCTCTCGGCAGTCAAGATTGTCTTGGCAGGCGACACCACCGATCCGGGAGGTGAATGCCCCGGCCCCGGCCCGGGCTCCGGCGGCGGCGGGAATGGAAGCGGTGGCGGGAACGTCGGTGGTGACGGTTCCGGTGGGAACGGTGGGGATTCCGGTGACGCACTTCCTGGTCGTGACGTAGGAAACCGAGTACCAATTTCCCAGATTCCGTCCGGCCCGACTTCTCGCCCGTGACAGCGGCACCTGGATCCACGGTCCGTCGAACATGGGCCGCTGCAGTAGTGGCGACAATGCTCTTGATCGGCGGATGTTCCGACGACGGTGACTCGCCGACCCGCGTCCTCGCGACCGGCCAACAAGATTTGCCGCCAGAGATTCGCGCTGTGGTCGACGGTCCGGATGTCCCGACCACGCTTCGCATAGTCGACAGCACCGCTGACGTTCTGTCGATCAAGACGACGACAGACGGCTCGCTCATTCCGCCCGAGGATGTCAGTGAGATCGGATGGTGGGCAGATTCGGCATTCCCGGGTTCGGGCGCGGGCACCGTGGTGATCACCGGACACATCAACGACATCTATCAGGGTGACGGTTTCGGAAAGAAGTTCTCGACACTGGAAATCGGCTCGATCGTGACCGTGGCGGGCGCCGGGGGACAGACCTGGAACTACCGTATCGATGCGGTCGATCACTACGGCAAGGACGGCGAGCTGCCGGTCGAGCGATTGAACAGCCTCGACGGACCGGAAACCCTCGCGCTGATCACCTGCGGCGGCGAGTTCGTCGGTCCACCCTTCGGTTACGAGGACAACGACGTCGCGTGGGGAACTCCGGTGCCCGCATAGCCGAAAACCAGACGTCGGAACGGTTGATAAACTGGGCCCCGCGTTCGTGGCCATCCACGCACGTTTCGAAAGTCCGAAGAAGGAGATTGTGCTGTGGTTGACCTCGCCTATGTCATCGCTGGGTCCGAAGCGACTGGCGGTGCCGGCCTGCAGGTCGACCTGAAGACGTTCCAGGCATTGGACGTCTACGGCGTAGCGACCACCACATGCATCGTCTCGTTCGATCCCAAGAACAACTGGGGTCATCGCTTCGTGCCGATCGCTCCTGACGTGATCGCTGATCAGATCGAGGCTGCCACTGCGGCTCACGATCTGGACGTCGTCAAGATCGGCATGTTGGGCACTCCCGCCACGATCGAGGTTGTGGCAGAGGGTCTGCGTCGGCAGTCCTGGCGCCACGTCGTCCTCGACCCGGTCCTGATCTGCAAGGGCCAGGAGCCCGGCGCGGCTCTCGATACCGATACAGCACTTCGTGATTCGATCCTCCCGCTCGCCACCGTCGTCACACCCAACCTGTTCGAGGCACGCACCCTCGCCGGAATGGACAGTATCGAAAGCGTGGACGACCTCATCGAGGCCGCACGTCGTATCCACGACCTCGGACCCAAGTACGTGCTCGCAAAGGGTGGTGTCGAACTCGCCGGTGGCGACGCCGTCGACGTGTTGTTCGACGGCACCGACGTGACGGTTCTCTCCGCCCCCAAGGTCGGCGAAGAGCGCGTCTCGGGTGCCGGTTGCACGCTGGCCGCCGCGGTGACCGCCGAACTGGCAAAGGGCGCCGACGTGGGAGAAGCCGTCGCTCTGGCCAAGAAGTTCGTCACGGCGGGCATCGAAGGCCGCGTCTCGGCACACACGCCGTTCGACACCGTCTGGCAGGGCGCTTTCAAGGGATAGGCACACTGCGGCTCACATCGCCGCGTGCGGCCTGGCAGGATCGAGTGCGTGAGTACTGCGAACCTGAATCGAAGCGAAGTCGCCGAACGATCTCGAACCATCGACGTCACCGGGTACCGGGTGGAGTTGGATCTGCGATCGGCGGCGGACTCTGCCGCGAAGACCTTTTCGACCGTCACGACAATTGATCTGAAGTCGTCGGCGGAGTCCACGTGGCTCGACTTCATCGGTGCTGCAGTCGATTCCGTAGAGGTCGACGGTGCGTCCATTCCGGTGGAGTACGACGGGTCCCGGATTGTGGTGCGCGGACTCGGCGGATCGAACGTCGTTCGGGTGGCAGCACACGGCCACTACAGCCTTTCCGGCGAAGGGCTGCACCGATTTGTCGACGACGCTGATGATCAGACGTATCTGTACACGCAATACGAGCCCGCCGATGCCAGGCGTGTTTTCGCCTGCTTCGAGCAACCGGACCTCAAGGCGCCCTTCACATTCGAGGTGACAGCACCTGACGGCTGGGAAGTCCTGTCGAATCAGCCCGCGACACGGACTCTCTCCGTCGACGGTGCGCAACGCGTCACTTTCGCACCGACGCTGCCGATCTCGACTTACATCACCGCGATCGCGGCCGGGCCGTATCACCGCGTGGCCTCGTCGTGGAGTCGCGGCGAACTCACTGTCGAGTTGGGCGCTTTGTGCCGGGCGTCGTTGGCTCCACACCTCGATGCAGACAACGTTTTCGGCATCACCCGTCAGGGGCTGGACTTCTACGCCCAGCACTTCGACTTTCCGTATCCGTTCGGCAAGTACGACCAGATCTTCGTCCCCGAGTACAACCTCGGCGCCATGGAGAACCCGGGACTGGTGACCTTCACCGAGGCGTATGTGTTCCGCGGCACCGCAACCGACGAGCAGCATCAGCGTCGCGCCAACACGATCCTGCACGAAATGGCGCACATGTGGTTCGGCGATCTCGTGACCATGGTCTGGTGGGATGACTTGTGGCTCAAGGAATCCTTCGCCGACTTCATGGGATCGCTGGTCAGCGCCGAAGCTACTCGCTTCACCGATGCCTGGGTAGCATTTGCCATCAAGCGAAAGGCGTGGGCGTACCTCCAAGATCAGCTGCCGACCACGCATCCCATCGTCGCCGACATCGTCGATCTCGAAGCTGCAAAGCTGAACTTCGACGGAATCACCTACGCCAAGGGCGCCAGTGTCCTCAAGCAACTCGTGGCTTTCGTCGGCCGTGACGCGTTCTTCGAAGCGGCACGACGGTACTTCAAGGCCCACGCCTTCGGGAACACCACGCTGGTTGATCTGCTCGACGTGCTCGCGGAGACTTCCGGACGTGATGTGCGCGAATGGGCCCGAATCTGGTTGCAGACCACCGGAGTGTCCACGCTGTCGCTCGACGGAACAGACCTGGTCCAGACGGACCCGAGGCCGCATCGGCTCGCAGTCGGAATCTACGACTACAACGAGTCCGGAGATCTTGTTCGCACCGAACGCGTCGAACTCGACATCACCGAATCCCGCACGTCGGTCGACCTTCCGCCCGGAGCGCTCACACTGCTCAACGACGAAGACCTCACCTACGCGAAGGTGCGATTGGACGCGGAATCTCTGTCCACGGTCGAGGCGTCCCTGGACCGCGTGAGCGATCCGCTTGCGCGCGGTGTGATCTGGTCGTCGCTGTGGAACTCGGTGCGCGATGCGCAGCTCTCGGTGTTCCGATACCTCGACATGGTGGAACGATTCGCTCCCGCAGAGACAGATCTTGCGATTCTCAGCGCGATCCTGACCGATGCCCAATACGCGGTTCTTCACTACGTTCCGAAAAGCTTGCGGCCCAATGTCAGTGCGGGCTGGTTGGAAACGACCTGGAAGGCGTTGTTCGAAGCCGAACCGGAGTCCGGAAGACAGCTGGCATGGGCACGGGCTCTGTCGGCCGCCGCAGCGGTCAACGATGCTCGCGCCGGCGAGTTGCGGTCGATACTCGACGGCACGTGCCCGGGACCGGTCGGACTGGCTCTCGATCCTGATCTGCGGTGGGCATTGTGGATCGCCCTGTCCGCGACCGGGCATGCGAGTGTAAGCGACTTTGACAGTGAGCTGAGCAAGGACAGCACGTCAGCGGGTCGAACGGCGTACGTCCGCGCCGCGGCGTCGATTCCCGATGCCGAGACCAAGGCGGCTGCCTGGGCGTCGGCGACCACCGATGCCTCACTCTCGAACGACCGCCTGGATGCGACGATCGCCGGATTCCGTTCGGGCACAGACCCGTCGTTGATCGAGGGATATGCGGTCGAGTACTTCTCGTCCCTGGGGAAGTGGTGGTCCGAACGCAGCATCGAGATCGCGCGACGATTGGTGAACGGGCTCTTCCCGGCAGCTGAAGACACCTCTGCTGTCGATTCCTGGATCCAGGCCAATGCTGAGGCGCCCGCGTCGCTGCGGAGGCTTGTTCTCGAGCGTCGGGATCACCTGGCCCGAGACCTACGTGCTCAGGCCTCGAACGCAGTGATCTGACGCCATCAGCTCCGAAATGTCCTGTTCTTGGATATTGTCTAAACAGGGCTGCGACGGGAGACGACGTGCACACGATCACGGATCTTTCGCTGGTCACGGGCCCGGTTCCGCCCGTGGTGACGGTGCTCGGAATTCTGGCACTTCTGTGGCTGATCTTCTCGAGATCGAGGCGTCACGTGCTGATCTCGATTCCGGTCTGCATCGTCGCGGCAATTGCGATCACTCTCGTGCTGTACTGGCTGATCGAGAAGGTGTGGCACCCGTTCCCCGATCCGATTGCCCGTCCGGTCTACGTGTGGATCGGGTTGGGCATTCTCGGCGTGCTGCTGGGTGTTTCGCGGGTCTTTGCGGCGACGCGGATCGACGGCCGCGTGCTCACCGTGGTGTCCGTGCTCCTGGTGGTCGTGTCGAGCGCGGCTCACGTGAATCTGCAGTTCCAGTCGTATCCGACGTTGGGAACAGCGCTGGGACTCTCGGACGCGGAGAAGGTTTCACTCGCCGACCTGGACGACGGCAAGGACGGGGCGGTACCGGTTTCGCAATGGAAGGCTCCAGCGGACATGCCGTCGGCCGGCAAGGTCAGCACGGTCACGATTGCGGGGACGGTCTCCGGATTCAGCGCCCGCGACGCCGAGATCTACCTACCGCCCGCGTATTTCACCAACCCACGACCGGAGTTGCCGGTGTTGGTACTGCTTGCCGGCCAACCAGGCGCGCCCGAGGACTGGTTACAGGGCGGACGTCTCGTCCAGACCATGGACGCCTACGCCGCTGCGCATTCGGGCTTGGCTCCCGTTGTCGTCGTTGCTGACGGGACCGGGTCGGAACTGGCGAATCCGCTCTGTGTCGATTCCCAACTCGGGAACGTCGCAACGTACCTTTCGCGCGATGTTCCAGACTGGGTGCGCGGGAACCTCCAGGTGGATCCCGACCCGAGGAAGTGGGCGATCGGGGGACTTTCGTACGGCGGTACCTGCGCGTTCCAGATGGCAACGAACTTCCCCGCGGTATATCCGACGTTCCTGGATCTGTCCGGTCAGATCGAACCCACCCTCGGTGATCGGAAGCAGACCGTCGATGCAGCGTTCGGCGGTAACGAAGCCGCGTTCGTGGCAGTGAATCCGCAGGATCTGCTCCGGGAGAAGAAGTTCCCCGACAGCGCCGGAGTGTTCGTGGTCGGCAAGCAGGACAACGACTACCGCCCAGGTCTTCAAACGCTCTACGAAGCCGCAAAAGCCGCAGGAATGGACGTCCAGTACGCCGAGGTCGACGGTGGACACAGCTTCCAGGTGTGGTCGGCTGGATTGGCGAGTCAATTAGGTTGGCTGGGAACGCGACTCGGTCTGCCCGGATGAACGATCGTCTGGAAGTTCCGAAGACCCGATGATCAGCGGGTGAATTCTTCCGGTCGCCCCGGCTTCGGAGCCCAATCCCTGCGGATCCGCCACACTCGCGAGCCGAAGGTCGAGTGCGCCGGTCCATTCTCGGGTCAATTGCGCATCGAGTGCGTCGACGCGCTCGAGTAGCGGAGGGTGCTGGTCCGGCGGGCAGGCTTCGAGCAAGGTCGCGAATACCGCGCGTAGACGGCGCTGGACCTGCGCGGAATTGGTACTGAAGTGCCGGATCTCGTCGGTGGCGACGGACACGTAATCGGTCCAGGTGCGTTGCTGCCCTCGGATCAGCGTGAGATCCGAGGTTGACGTGTCGAAGCGGACCCGCGGGGCGAGAAGTACCAGAAGATCTTCGATGTGGTCGAGAGCCTGCACGGCTCGGCCCGGGTCGTTGATGGCGGGTGACAGTGCCTTGAGCGCGATGTCCACGATCGACTGAAGCGCTGCACCGGGGCTGACGACCGGGCTGTGCGTGTCACCGAAGATCAAGCACGACATCAAGGTGTCAGGACGTACCTTCAGCGACGGTCCGCGTACCTCGAAGAGGGGCGCGTTCTGGGCGACGAACTCGCCGATGCTGGGGACGACCTCGACCGAGACGTCCCAGCGGCTCGCCAACCGCTGCAGTCGTGCGAGATCGATCGCCAGCAGAATCCGGCCGTCGGGTGAGAGGTGGCGCAGGCGAATCACCAGTGCGTCGGCGCTCTCGGAGGTTTCGGACTCGCGCGGTTGGGGGAGTGGGAGCGGCTGACTGGGTTTCGGTGCGCCGGAAGGTAAGTCCTCGTACAGCGGATAGGCACGAATCGTCGCGCTGCGACCCTGGGCCGCTATCCAACGCAGCAACCGACTGGAATTGAGGATCGACCCGACCTTCGCCACCAACGCGATGAACAGGATCGCACTGGCCAATGCCAGAAGCAGTGCGATCGCCGTGGAGATGGTCGGTGAGGAATTCTCCGAATCGAGCGCCAGATCGAGCGCAATGATCAAGGAGAAGACGAACGTGGCCAGAAACATGCCGATCGACCACCGCATCACTCGCTGTTGCGCAAGCATCGGGACCACCCGCACCGAAATCTGCGATGCGCCGAACTGCATTGCGAGGGTGATGGCGGTGAACACCAGACCGGTGAGAGTGATCATCCCGCCGGCGATGACGCTGAGCAGCGTTGCGGTGGCACCGGCGTCCACGCCCTCGGAAATGGTACCGACGTCGCCGTCGCTCACCAGGTCTCCGTCGATCCCGACGAGGATGTTCGCGGTGACGACGGACAGCACGACGAGGATCACGGGGAGGCGCCAGACCGGGACTGTTCGTAATCGTCGGCGAGTTCGGCGCCAGCGAATTCTGTCCGAAAGCCGCCGTGATAGTCCGACTTTCGTCGTAGGCGTCGTGGTGTCGACGACTGGGAGTGGTGGTGGGGTCGGAGGAGTGGAACCGAAACTTCCTGACACCGTTTCCTGAACGTAGATCTTCGCGTGGATCATCGGCTCGCGATACCGCTGCTCACGGGCGACTGCCCGGCTCATCTTCGCGGGCTTGTCGCGGTAACGCGAACGCGCCCACGGCGCACCCGGGCGACTCAACCGAATTGCTCCGACCAACAGAAGCGGGGTGAAGAACAGTCCGATCAAGCCGGTCCAGAGTTTGCCCTTCATCAACGTGATCACGGCGAGTCCGAGTTGGATCACGATCGCGACGACAACGCCGATCAACGTCGCCAGGCTACGGTCCTGCTCATACGGGTCGAACTCTCCCGCGAACCCGATCGGGTGGACTCCGAGAAGGAAAAGGAACGAGATCGCGATGGCAACGAACACCGCGTCGATGGACGAGCGACCCTCTTCGGCCCAGTAGACGTCGCGCAGATGTAGCACGAGTGCGTACTCGTCGAGGACCAGCGCGCTGCCGATACCGAACACCGACGCAAGAACACAGTTGGCGATCGGGGTGTGATAGTCGGCCAGAGCGATGAAGGCAAAGCCGGACACGAGCATCATCATCAAACCGAAAACCATGTGGTGGATGTGCATTCCACCGGGCGTGACATTGCCTGGCCACCACGAGACCTCAGCTCGGATCATTCGAACGCTGAACCGAATGAACAGGAACGTCAGGACAAAGGCGAGCAGAAGGAAGAACAGTGGGAGTCTGCCGGTGTCGACGACCGTGTGCTCGAACCAGGACCGCACGGCGTCAGCTCTTGCTGGTGGCGAGCTTGATCAGCTGAGGAGCTGTCGCGTCCGGAAGGTAAGCACGCGTGAGCGCGATTCCGATTCGAGGCAGGTCGGCCTCGTCGCGGAAACACAGGAAAACGGGTTCGTATCTCGGCTTGAACTTCTTCTTGAATGCGTGAAGAGACCGGAAGCCGTAGAGCGGTTCCATCGCGGCTCCGAGCATGTCGAGCAGGCGGTCCATCGATGCGGCGTCGGCGCCGTCGTCGCTGCGGGCCAGCGGCGCGCCGGACAGTGAGACGAATTGGGCACCTTGTTCTTTGAATTCGAGGGCCGACGATGCGATGAGGAACTCGACCACCGGCCGGAAGCCGTCCGGGCGTCGACGCATGACGTCGAGCGTCCAACCCCGGACCACGCCGCCTTCGCCGTACACCGGCAACCACGAGGTGACGCCGTGAATACTTCCCGTCGGGTCGACGGCCAAACCGACCCGGACGTCGCGATCGAGCGCCTCCTCGACGCTGCCGAGGGTGAACCCCATCTCGGGGAGTCCCTTGTCGCCCACCCATTCCTCGGATATAGCGCGCACTTGAGCCAAGACGGAAAACGGCTCGTCTGCCAGTGTTGTCATCCGGAAGGTGATGTCGTCCTTCTTGGCCTTGTTGAGCGCCGAACGGATGTCCTGCCAGGACTTTCCGGTGAACTGCAATTCCGGCAGGTCGACGATCGTGTCCTCGGCGACCTGAACGGTGCGCCACCCCCGCCGTGTGGCGGCATCGGCTGTTTCCTTTCCTACGGAGAACAAGCAGGGAGTGAGGCCGTTGGCTTCGGACATCGTCGTGAACTCGTCGACCGCCGCGGCAAGTCGCTCGGGGCTCGCTATCGGATCGGCCAGCACCACGACGACACCGACATGCCGTTGGAATGCAACGACGCTCTCTCCCGACTCACCGAAGTAGTAGCTGTTGCCGTCCCACGTCGTCATCCACGACATGGTTCCGCCGCCGTGCTGTTTGAGCAGTTCCCGAGCAGTGGCGCGAGGATCGTTCCCGGACAGCGGTCCGCCTCGAATCTTGCGCCGCATCGGCACGTGAAAAGCGTGACGGCCCTTGATCAGCAAGATGAGTTCGAGAAGCCAGAGCAGCGCGGTACCGACCGTGACGGCTCCGGCGCTTTCGTAGTCGAAGAAGATGACCGAACCGAGGACGAGGGCGGTGGCCAAGACCGTCAGAGAGCCGAACACCACGGCAACCCACCAGGCCCAGCGGCGACCTCGTCGCAACTGATCCGCGATCAGTGCAACGATGATCACGTCGACCAATGCGGTCCAGCCCGAACCGGTTTCGGCTTCCGTCGGCCCGAAGGGTCCACTGCCGGGGAACAACCACACGGCGATCTCGACCACTCCGATCAGGAGCAGGCCGATGAATCCGAGCAGACGGATCTCGCGTCGCGTTCGGGGGATGAACCCGCGCTCTCCGTCGCCGAAGAACTTTTCGCCGACCGGAAGGAAGATCGCAACCGCGATGAGGTGCTGTACGTCGGCGAGGCGACCTTCGAAGAGAAAGGCGATCGCGATGTACGCGCACAGGATGGCGCGCACTCGCATTCGCCAGGGCGAGCGCAGAGTTGCGGTGGTCGCGGCGAGTGCGGCGATGATGGCGGTGGTGACACCGACGTCGCGGTGGGTGGCGAGGTTGCGAGCCCAATCCCAATCGGTGTGGCTGCCCGCCCAGAGGAGGAGCGATGCACCCAGTTCGCCCGCCAACTGACCGCTGATCGTGACGATGGCCGCGTTCTTGGTTCCCAGGCGCCACTCGCACCAGCCGACCGCGAAGGCAAAAACGACGATGATCGAAACATACTGACCCGGCGTCAAGCCGAAGAACCAACCCGTGACGAGGGTCCACCACTTACCTTCCTGCAAGGCAGGGACTCCGTAGGCGATGTCGTCGAACCACGAGTAGGTACGGACGTGATTCCACAAGGCGCCGGTCGCGATCCCGACGATGGTGATGGTGAGCACGACGATCGAGGTGAACGGCACGCGCCGCAGGACGCTCAGCGCGTCGGAGGCAAAGCGAGAGGCCCGGTTCGGCGCGCCCGGCGCGCTCTGGTCGGTCTGCGGGGTGGGGGTCTGGGACTGCTCAGCCATCGAGGTTCTCTTCTCGCCATACCGCACGGTGGATTCTGCCTGTTCAGCATGACAGGAATACAGACCGATAATCAGGCGAAGCGGTCAAAATGGACCAGACTGACTGGGGGTCTCAGTCTCGTGGCGCTACTGTCGAGTCATGGTGAACGGAGATTTACTGAATCGGGACCACCTGGTCGCCTCACTTGCCGCTTTCGAACCTCGGTCGGTCGAATTGGACGGAAGGCGCTCGGCGTCGGTGGTCATCGTCGTCATGCGGAGTGCGGACGGAACACCCGTGTTCCCGGTGACGAAGCGGCCGAGCAAGATGCGCGCTCACCCCGGTCAGTTCGCGTTGCCAGGCGGAAGCGTCGACCCGGGTGAGTCTTCCGAACAAGCAGCGGTTCGGGAGCTGTCCGAAGAGTTGGGCGTCGACGTCCCTGAGTCGAACATCATCGGCCGGCTCGACGACTACGTCACCCGTTCGGGATTTGTGATCCGACCGTTCGTCGTCTGGTCCGGTGAGGACATCGGGGGACTGGTACCCAATCCCGACGAGGTGGCCCAGGTGTATGCCGTGACGTCGGAGGAACTCGACGTGGACTCGCGATTCGTCACCATCGAGGAATCACCGAACCCGGTGATCCAATGGCCTTTCCGAACGAGCCTGATCCATGCGCCGACCGGAGCCGTCATCTATCAGTTCCGCGAAGTGCTGAACGGACGGAACACGCGCATCGACAACCTCGAGCAGCCGGTGTTCGCCTGGCGATAAGGTCGGCTCGACACGCTCGGGACAGTTCGGGCTACGGCGCCTCGGCGAATAGTCCGTCGTGCTGTGGAAAGCTGGCCGCACGGCAATCGAAAGACGCGAGGTGTGTGCAGTGAACTCTGGCGAACAAGAACTGGTCCCCACGGATCGGATTCTCACTGTTCCCAACGTGCTCAGTATCGTGCGTCTACTCGCTCTGCCGCTGTTCGCCTACCTGCTGCTCGTCACGCACTCGGACGGCTGGGCATTGGCGCTGCTGATGCTCAGCGGGTTCACCGACTGGCTCGACGGCAAGTTGGCCAGGGTGCTCGGGCAGACCTCGCGTCTGGGAGCGCTTCTCGACCCGTTGGTCGATCGCCTGTACGTCGTGACGACACTGGTCACCTTCGTTGCCCGCGATTTCATTCCCTGGTGGGTCGCGGCGATTTTGATCGGCCGTGATCTTCTACTCGCGTTGACGTTGCCGATCTACCGCCGGCGTGGACTGCCGCCGCCCGAGGTCATCTACCTCGGCAAGGCTGCGACCTTCCTGCTGATGTTCGCTCTGCCGTTGATTCTTGCCGGGCATGGAGACTGGGCCATCGGACCGTTCACCCATGCCTTCGGTTTCGCTTTCCTGATCTGGGGAACCGTCCTGTACGTGTGGACTGCCGCGATCTACGTGCTCAAAGCCGTTGACGTTGCGCGAACGCACGAGGTCGTGCGCCGATGAAGTCGACCGGGGAGGACGTCCGTCGTAACCCGGTACCGTCGCTGCTTCGGTCGCTCATGACCGAACATCTCGATCCGGGCTACGAAGCGACGGCATTCGAACGCCAACACGAGCACACGACGAACAGATCCTCGAAGACGGGGCCGTGGCTGGCCCTCGGTGCACTGTTGATCGGGTTCATTGTCGCGGTCTCTGCAGTTCAGGCCACCAAGCAGGTGACCGGCACCGAGGAGGTTCGAAGCGAGTTGGTCGCCAAGGTCCGTGACGCGGAGGATCGAATCGATTCGCTGGCCGCGTCCCGCGATTCACTCGGCGGCGACGTCGACGCCGCCCGTGGCTTGGCGCTCGAAGGCGATGCCAGAGGCAGCGCGGTCCTCGATCAATTGCGAGCGGTCGAATCCGGCGCAGGAGCCGAAGCTGTTCACGGGGAGGGGCTGGTGGTGACGTTGACGGACCCGGCCGGGCGCCCGAACCTCTCGGATGCGTCCCAGCGCAGCGTCGGCGGTAAGACAGTTGTCCTCGATCGCGATCTGCAGACCGTCGTCAACGCCCTGTGGGCTGGCGGCGCGGAGGCAATCGCCGTCGGCGGCGTGCGAATCGGGCCGACGGTGACCATCCGTCAGGCCGGCGGCGCGATGCTCGTCGACAACCAACCTGTCTTCTCGCCGTACCGCGTCGAGGCGATCGGCGACACGCGCGCGCTGCAGCGAGAGTTCGTCGTGAGCGACGCCTACGTGAGAATGTCGAGCGTCTCGCAACTGTACGGAGTCGGTTTCGCAGTGGCCGAGGACGACTCGTTGACACTGCCGCCCGCGACGCCTCGTGCGGTCCGGGTGGCAACAGAACCCACAGAACCCAAGTGACAGAAGGAGTTCGATGAAGGCCGGTTCCGCCCTGTACGGACTCGCAGCACTGGTCGTCGGCATCGTCTTGGGCGTCGTTTTCAGCCCGCAGGTCCCCGACGTCATCCAGCCCTATCTTCCGATCGCTGTCGTTGCGGCACTCGACGCCGTCTTCGGCGGACTACGCGCGTATCTGGACGAGATCTTCGACGCAAAGGTGTTCGTGGTCTCCTTCGTCTTCAACGTGCTCGTCGCGTCGTTGATCGTCTGGCTCGGCGATCAGTTGGGTGTGGGTACTCAACTCTCGACGGCAATCGTCGTCGTGTTGGGTATCCGGATCTTCGGCAACGCAGCGGCATTGCGACGACGACTGTTCGGAGCGTGAGCCATGTCCGACCACGCCACGACTGACCCCGAAGAACCACCGGTGACGACTACGGGTGAAGGTCGTCACGAGTTGCGTTCGCCGTCGAAACATCGCACGAACGTGGTGTTCGCGATCCTCGCCGCCGTGCTTCTGGGTGTGCTCGGTGTCGCGATTGCCACACAGGTACGCAGCACCGTGGCCGGAGATTCACTCGACGCTGCGCGCCCTGCCGACCTCCTGGTGGTTCTCGACAACTTGAATCGGCGTGAAGCCGCGCTGAGGCAGGAAGTCGCGAATCTTCAGGAATCGCTTGCCACTTTGGAAGCCGGCGGCAACACCGGAGCAGCGCTCGACGAGGCGCGGGCGCGGCTGACCTCGCTCTCCATTCAGGTGGGGACCGCTCCTGCTACCGGACCAGGTGTGACGATGACCCTGACGGATCCAGCAGGGGGCGTCGGCTCCGAAGTGATTCTCGATCTCATCCAGGAACTACGCGCTGCCGGGGCCGAAGCCATCTCGATCGCAGGTGCGAACGGCGAACCCATTCGTATCGGCGTGAACTCGTGGGTGAGCGGGCGCGGCGGCGAGATCGAATTGGACGGAACCCGGATCGAGCAGCCGTACACTGTGACCGCGATCGGGGATCCACCGACGTTGGCAGCAGCGTTGAACATTCCCGGAGGCGTTTTCGACAACGTCGCACGCAACGGCGGAACTTCCTCAGTCGACCAATCGCAGCAGGTCACGATCTCCGTCTTGCGACAATTGAATCCGCGCCAATACGCTCAACCCGGAAATTGATCTTTTGCGTCCGACTTTCGGACGGCCTGTGAAAGGAAGCCACTGTGAGTGAGCTCGATACACCTACCGATCTGCGCTACACCGCGGAGCACGAGTGGGTGAAGCGGACCGGCCCGACCTCAGTTCGAGTCGGTATCACCGACTTTGCTCAGTCGCAGCTCGGTGACGTCGTGTTCGTCCAGCTTCCTGCTGTCGACGAAGACGTGACCGCCGGTGAATCGCTCGGTGAGGTCGAGTCGACCAAGAGCGTCTCCGACATCTTTGCTCCGTTCACTGCGAAAGTTCTTGCAGCCAACGGTGAATTGGACGGACAGCCTGACCTCGTCAACACCGATCCGTACAACACGGGTTGGTTGGTCGAGCTCGAGGTCGCCGACGAGGCCACACTCGACGCCGCACTCGCGGCAACGCTGGACGCGGAGGCATACAAGGGACTCACGTCCGAGTAGAAAACCTGCGCGTGGACCGGCCAACTCGTGTTGTGTCGCGGCCTGTCTCGCTGCACGCGGCGGTCTGCGCAGGGTACGGTCGTTAGGTACGCATGTGCCGAGTCGGGGCGCAGGGCCGTATCGAACGTGACTGTGAAAGATGCTCGTGAAGAAAGTGCACTGCGTAGTCCAGTGATTCATGATCTGGATGATTGACCCAGGAGGAGAAACAGTGAGCGAGAACGGTAACGACGCGGGCTATGGGGAGTCGCCGGCGGAGACCACTTCGGTTTTCCGTGCGGACTTCCTCAATGAGCTCGACAACACCTCCTCTGCAGCACCGGCCGCCGAGCAGCCGGTTTCGGGCGTGGAAGGCCTTCCCGCCGGAGCCGCCCTTCTGGTGGTCAAGCGGGGACCGAATGCAGGATCCCGCTTTTTGCTCGATCAGCCGACGACGTCGGCAGGTCGGCACCCGGACAGCGACATCTTCCTCGACGACGTGACCGTCAGCCGTCGTCACGCCGAGTTCCGTCAGGAAGATGCAGATTTCCACGTCGTCGACGTCGGAAGCCTCAACGGCACCTACGTCAACCGTGAGCCTGTCGATTCGGCAGTTCTCGCGAACGGTGACGAGGTTCAGATCGGCAAGTTCCGTCTGGTGTTCCTCACCGGCCCTCGTGCCGGCGGTTCGCAGGTCGGCGAGTCGTCAGCAGGTGCGGGTAGCTAATGACGGCAGTGCGGCAGCAGAGCCAGCCCGGAATGTCGATTGGTTCCGTGCTGGATCGGTTGCGTCCAGATTTTCCCGACGTGACGATTTCGAAGATCCGTTTCCTCGAGTCCGAGGGTTTGATCAGCCCACAACGGACACCGTCGGGATACCGCAGATTCTCTGTCGAGGACTGCGAGCGTCTTCGCTTCGTGCTGACCGCTCAACGTGATCAGTACCTGCCGCTCAAAGTGATCAAAGAACAACTCGAAGCGATCGACAGCGGCGCAGCGACGGTGAGTGCAGAAGTTCCTGCGCCTCGTCGTGCTCGCGTCCTGTCGATCGCTACGGGCGATGTCTCACCCGAGGCTTTCCGGGTCGATCGCGAAGTTCGAGTCGGTCGTCAGGACCTTCTCGCTCGCGCCGACATCGACGATCGGTTTCTGACCGATCTGATCCGTACCGGTTTGGTCGTTCCCGGCGCAGCGGGCTTCTTCGACGAGGACGCCGTGACGCTGGCGCGCACCGCGAAGGCGATGTCCGAGTACGGCTTGGAGGTTCGTCATCTGCGGGCGTTCAAGTTGGCTGCTGATCGTGAAGCGGGACTCGTGACCCAGATCGCCGGACCGGTTGCCAAGGGTCGTGACGCCGGAGCACGTGATCGTGCCGAGGAAATGGTCCGGGAACTGGCTGCGCTGTCGCTGACATTGCACACATGTCTGGTCAAGTCGGCGGTTCGGGGAAGTCTCGATCGCTGAGTTCCTCGATCAGCGGGGCACACTCGAATAGAATTTCAGTACGACCGCATCGGAGTCGGTCGGCTGGATCACGTCAGGTTGGAGGCAAGCTCGATGGGCGAAATGCGTGTGATCGGAGTTCGTGTCGAGCAGCCTCAGAATCAGCCGGTCCTGTTGCTGCGAGAGTCCGACGGCGATCGGTACCTGCCGATCTGGATCGGGCAAACCGAAGCTACCGCGATTGTTCTCGAACAACAGGGAGTCGAGCCGGCGCGACCGCTGACTCACGACCTGATCAAGATCTTGATCGAATCATTCGGTCGGAGCCTCAAGGAAGTGCGGATCGTGGACCTGCAAGAGGGCACCTTCTACGCGGATCTCGTCTTCGACGAGCAGACCACCGTCTCGGCACGTCCGTCGGACTCGATTGCATTGGCCCTGCGCATCGGCGTTCCGATCTTCGCGTCGGAGGCTGTTCTCGCCGAGGCCGGTCTGGTCATTCCCGACGAGCGTGAAGACGAGGTCGAGAAGTTCAAGGAATTCCTTGACACCATCTCGCCGGACGACTTCAAAGCCACTGACGGTTAGTCCTGTTTGTCCGTAATCAGGCTTTAGTCTTCAACTCTCAAGTAGAGGTTGAGTCTCGGTCGGCGTGTTGCGTTGACCGAGCACCCTCGTGGTCTTACCGTTGCGTGCGGTGGAGATCTTCTCGCCTTGTCGATCGAGGCGTACTCTGGGTAAGTCCACTCATGGAATTACCTGCCTTGGATTCACATCTGAAAGTTCGGTCGGCACGGGATTCTCGTGACTGCTGATAGCACAGGTTGGTTACATGATGGCGAAGCGAGAGGGAGACGGCAGTGGAAGAACAGTCGAATGAGCGCGGAACGGGCATAGCCGATAGTGCCGAGCCGACTGCAGAAATGTCTTCCGAAGAGCTGCAGCCAGGCCTGTTCCCGGACGATTCCATCCCCGACGACCTCGTCGGATATCGAGTACCCAGTGCGTGCCAGATCGCCGGGATCACGTACCGCCAACTCGACTACTGGGCACGGACGTCGTTGGTTGTTCCGTCAATCCGCGGCGCTGCCGGATCCGGTAGCCAACGTCTGTACTCCTTCAAGGACATCCTCGTTCTGAAGATCGTGAAGCGTCTGCTCGACACCGGCATCTCACTGCAGAACATTCGCGTTGCCGTCGATCACCTCCGTAAGCGCGGCGTCCGCGATCTTGCCAACATCACCCTGTTCTCCGACGGCACCACCGTGTACGAATGCACGTCTCCCGAAGAGGTCGTCGACCTCCTCCAGGGTGGTCAGGGCGTATTCGGCATCGCCGTCAGTGGAGCGATGCGTGAACTCACCGGAACGATCGCCGACTTCCCAGCCGAGCGGGCTGACGGCGGCGAAAGCGATCCCAACCCGGAAGACGAGTTGGCTTCGCGACGCAAGAATCGCGCCAGCCGCAAAACCGGATAACGCACGTCACATCTCTTTGGAGGATGCCACGGTGCAGGTAGGCGTTTCGGTCAACTAGACTGGGCCTGCGTCGCCGGCGTACGGGAGAGCCTCGGATACCGATTCACCGAACTTGTCTTTGTTTCAGTCTTTGTCTCAAAGGCCAGTCGTGAGCGGGATCAGGGCGCCGAAGGAGCAATACCTCCCCGTCAATCTCTCAGGCACCAAGGACCGTACGGGCTCCGACGCCTCTGGAAAGCGGTGGGACAACCCACCCGCCGACGGGGAAAGGCTGTGGCTTCCGTCTATCGGCGGATCACTACCGAATCTCTCAGGCGCTCGGGAATCGAGCATGCGACAGAGGGGGAGGAACGCACCGCAGTTCGGTGTGTGTCCTGATCCTCCGATCTGTCTGGGAGTTGTCGTGATCGACGCTGCAAGCCGTATATTTGCCGACCGCCATGTCGGTCCGAACGCCGCGGAACTCGCGCGCATCCTCGAACTCGTCGGTGTCGATTCACTCGACGAACTGGCAACCAAGGCCGTTCCCTCCGTCATCCTCGACGCTGCCCCGAACGGCATCGCGGCCGGACTCGACGCTCTGCCGCTTCCGGTTGGAGAGCACGAGGCACTTGCCGAACTGACTGCACTCGCAGCCCAGAACACTGTCGCGACGTCGATGATCGGCCTCGGCTACTTCGACACGTTGACGCCGCCGGTGTTGTTGCGCAACATCATCGAGAACCCGGCCTGGTACACCGCGTACACCCCGTATCAGCCGGAGATCAGCCAGGGCCGCCTCGAAGCCCTCCTCAACTTCCAGACCATGGTCGCCGATCTCTCCGGCATGGAACTGGCCAACTCGTCGATGCTCGACGAGGCCACCGCCGCTGCCGAAGCCATGACGCTCCTGCGCCGCGCGAACCGCAGCAAGTCCCCACGCTTTGTCGTCGACGCGGACCTGTATCCGCAGACCCTCGCCGTCATCGAGACACGCGCCGAGCCGCTCGGCATCGAGATCGTCTCCGCAGATCTCACTGCCGGACTGCCCGAGGGCGATTTCTTCGGTGTCATCGCCCAGATCCCGGGCGCTTCGGGACGCGTCGTGGACTACACCTCGATCATCGCGGAAGCTCACGAGCGCGGCGCGCTAGTTGCCGTCGGCGCCGACCTTCTTGCGATGACGCTCATCACCTCGCCGGGTGAACTCGGTGCGGACGCGTGCTTCGGCACCACCCAGCGCTTCGGTGTTCCCATGGGGTACGGCGGACCGCACGCCGGTTACCTGGCCGTGCACTCCAAGCACGCGCGTCAGCTGCCCGGCCGTTTGGTCGGCGTCTCCATCGACGCCGACGGAGACAAGGCATACCGCCTCGCGCTGCAGACACGTGAGCAGCACATTCGCCGTGAGAAGGCGACATCCAACATCTGTACCGCGCAGGTGCTCCTCGCGATCCTCGCTGCGATGTACGCGAGTTACCACGGCGCCGAGGGGCTCAAGGCGATTGCGTTGCGCGTCGCTGCCCGCGCACACGCGTTGGCAAACGGCCTGCGCGAGGGCGGCGTGACCGTAGTCCACGATTCGTTCTTCGACACCGTCCTGGCTCAGGTTCCGGGCAAGGCAGCCGACGTCGTCGCTGCGGCCAAGGAATCCGGGATCAACCTGCGTTTGGTCGATGCCGATCATGTCGGTATCTCCTGCGACGAGGCCACCACCGCCGACCACGTCCTTGCCGTGCTCGACGCGTTCGGTATCGAGGATGCTGTTGTCGCCATCGAAGCCGAGGGCAACTCGGTTCCGGCTGCTCAGGAGCGCACGTCCGACTACCTGCAGCACGAAGCCTTCACCCGTTACCGTACGGAAACGGCAATGCTTCGCTACCTGCGCGCGCTCTCCGACAAGGACATCGCCCTCGATCGCAGCATGATCCCGCTGGGCTCGTGCACCATGAAGCTCAATGCGACCGCCGAGATGGAATCCATCACCTGGCCGGCGTTCAACGCGATCCATCCGTTCGCGCCCACGTCGGATGCACCCGGTCTGCTGAAGATCATCAAGGATCTCGAAGACTGGCTGGTCGCGGTCACCGGCTATGACAACGTCAGCCTCCAGCCCAACGCCGGCAGCCAGGGGGAGTACGCAGGCCTGCTCGCAATCCGCAACTACCACCTCAGCCGGGGCGACGACCACCGCGACACCTGCCTCATCCCGTCGAGCGCTCACGGCACCAACGCGGCGTCTGCCGTCATGGCCGGGATGCGCGTCGAGGTTGTTGCGTGCCGCCCCAACGGTGACGTCGACGTGGACGATCTGCGCGCGAAGATCGCCGATCATGCCGAGCGTCTCGCCGCGATCATGATCACCTACCCGTCCACCCACGGTGTCTACGAGCACGAGATCTCCGACATCTGCGCAGCGGTACACGACGCCGGTGGCCAGGTGTACGTCGACGGCGCCAACCTCAATGCGCTTGTCGGCCTTGCCCGTCCGGGCCGATTCGGCGGCGACGTCAGCCACCTGAATCTGCACAAGACCTTCTGCATCCCGCACGGCGGCGGCGGACCCGGCGTCGGCCCGATCGGTGTGCGCTCGCACCTGACGCCGTTCTTGCCCGGACACCCGATGGCCCCCGAACTCGGTGGTAGAGGCACGATCTCGGCAGCGCCGTACGGCAGTGCGTCCATCCTGCCCATCACCTGGACCTACATCCGGATGATGGGTGCTCAGGGCCTGCGCCGCGCCAGCCTGACCGCCATCGCGTCGGCCAACTACATCGCGCGTCGACTCGACGAGTACTTCCCGGTTCTCTACACCGGCGAGAACGGCATGGTCGCGCACGAGTGCATCCTCGACCTCCGTGGGTTGACCAAGGACACTGGCGTCACCGTCGACGACGTGGCAAAGCGTCTGGCCGACTACGGTTTCCATGCACCGACCATGAGCTTCCCCGTGGTCGGCACACTGATGGTCGAGCCCACCGAGAGCGAGAACCTCGAAGAGATCGACGAGTTCTGCGAGGCGATGATCGCCATTCGCGGCGAAATCGATCGCGTCGGCGCCGGCGAGTGGACGGTGGAGGACAACCCGCTACGCGGTGCTCCCCACACTGCCGGAAGCATTGCAGCGCAGTGGGATCACCCGTACTCGCGTGAGATCGCCGTCTTCCCGCGAGGCAAGGCTCGCCCGAAGGTGTGGCCGTCCGTGCGTCGTATCGACGGTGCACATGGCGACCGCAACCTGGTCTGCTCGTGCCCGCCGATCGAAGCGTTCGCAGGCAACTAAGGCGTGTGCCCGCCGGAGATCATCACCTCTCGCGTACGAGTTCGAGAACGGTGATCTCCGGCGGTGCGCCGACGCGTACCGGCGGGCCCCAAGCCCCGGCGCCACGCGTCGTGTAGAGCACTGTGTTTCCGACCTTGTCCAAGCCTTGCACCGAGGGCTGCTGCAGCGGAACGAGATACCTCAGCGGCCACATCTGCCCGCCGTGAGTGTGCCCGGACAGTTGCAGATCGATACCCATCTCGGACGCCTCGATCGCTTGACGCGGTTCGTGCGCGAGAAGCAAGGCGAAAGTATTCGGATCACGACCTGCGAGCGCGGCAGTAAGGTTCGGCTCGTACGGGGCCGGCGACGTGTAGTCGTGGATGCCCACGATGTCGATGGTGTCGCCGTCATGCTGGATCGAGGCGCGGCTGTTGCGAAGTGTGGTGATCCCCAATGTTTCCCACACGTCGAGCCATTTGCCACCGTCGTCCGCGTAGAACTCGTGGTTTCCGCTGACTCCGAAGATTCCGTCCGGCGCCTGAAGATCGGCGAGCGGAGCAAGATCGGGAGCAACTTTTGCGACGGTGCCGTCCACGAGATCGCCGCCGATCGCGATCAGATCGACATTCTGCGCGTTGACGATTTCGACCACCTTGCGGGTGAAGTCGACCCCGCGGGCCGGTCCAACGTGCAGGTCGGTGATCAAGGCGATCCGGTATCCGTTGAAGCCCTCGGGCAGGCGAGCGAGCGGCACGCGGACGCGTGAAATCTTGGGGCCCGACGCCTCGTAGACGCCGTAGCCGGCGGTGCCGATCGCCGCGAGAGTGACTGCTGCTGTAGCCAACTGCAACGTACGACGCTTGGCCGGGTCGACTTCGGTCATGGTATCCGTGCGGCGTGCACGTAGTCGACTGATCCCGGCAAACAGGCCGATCACGAGCAGTCCGGGAATCAGGTACAGCCACGAAGCCAGCCAGACCCATCCGAGAAATCCGATCGGTCGCGCCCAGGACGTCGGGAAGATTTCGCCGCTGCCGACCCCGATGAGCGTCGAGACCGCCAAGACGACAAGCGCAGTGTCGGCAAGACGAGCCCATCGCCTCGGGATGCCGGTGGCGCGAACGAGTCGGCGGTGCAGGAACCAGGTCAGAAGGGCGAGAAGGACTGCAAAAACCGCGACGCGCCCCATCAGGACAGCATCTTGGTCACTGTGGCCGCGAGAGCGGGGCCGGACGTCGAATCGACGCGAACCAAGGTTCCGCCGGTCCGATCCGAGACGTCTTGGAGTGTGGAGACGTCGTCGCCCGCACCGACGACGATCACGTCGACCTGTACCGGACGCGACGGATTGCCCGCAGCGGCGATCGCGCTGAGCAGTTCGGCTCGCGTCGTGGTGGATTCGTCATGTGTACTCGAGGTGATCAGCAGCACCGAGTTGACTCGTCCCGCGTCGAAACCGTCAACCGCGGCTTTGTACGAACTGGCAAGCGCCGGGTACTTGGAGGTCTTTCCGCCGGCTCGAAGCCCGTTGAGGAAATCTGTGATGGTGGCACGCCGATTCGGCTCGGACAGTGAACCGCCCGGAACCAGGATGCGCTCGGACGGTTTTCCGTCGGTGCCCGTGCTGAACTCGCGAAGGCCGATGTCCGAAGCGTCAGGGCTGCGACCCAATTGCGTGTTCACTGCCGCGGCAACGTTCGCCAAGCGGGTAGTGCCACCGTCGTCGGTACCCATCGACGCCGACGTGTCCATCAGGATGGTGGCACTACGCGGAGAGACCGGATTGGCGACGATGTCACCGAGCGCAGCTGCGGTTTCGGCCGAAGCCGGTTTCAACGTGGACGAGATCTTGGCCGGAGACACCGCACCGAGATCGGGAAGATCTTGACCCTCGACCCGGAAACCGGCGCCGACGAACAACTGTGACTGATTCGGCTCACGCATGAAATCGGCAAACTGCGCCGCTGCGCGCGAGGCGGTTTCGTCGATCCCGCTGCCCGAGACGATGACCGCCGGATAGTCCGCGACTGGCGTTGCGCCGGCGGGGGAGTACGTCGTCATCGCCGCGTTCGCGCTCTGCGCTATCGACTGTTCCGTGGCCGGAACGGCTTTCACCGAATCCGGTGTTCCGGCGCTCAGTGCTCCGAGGGCTTCGGCGGTGGACGTCGGGGGAGTCGGCAAGGATTGGAACTGCAACGCCCGCGCACTGAGCGCAGCGTTGACCTGCGCGGACTTCACCTGATCCGTCGTGACCGGACCGGCACCCGCATCGGCGACGTCGGCAGCGATCGCCTGTGCGGCCATCGAGGTTTCGGTACTTCCGACCGGCAGGGCGACCGTCAGATCGGAAGGCAATGTCTTCCAACTCGATGCGGCGCCGGCCAATGCTGCCGCGGTCTCGGGACCGGCTGCCAGAACGATCGGGGAACTCGCGAGCGAGCGGGGATCACCGTTGATCACGGCCTTGCCCGCCAGCGGCGCGAGTTCGAACGAGCTCGTCGGGATCCACAGGGAGGGACGCGGTCCCAATGCTGCGTCGTCCCAGGATGCCGCCGGACCGGCTTCGAGTGCCGTCGAGACCGACGCGGACGGCGCACCGTGCACCACGACGGCGATGCAGTGATCGCGCACGACCGGAGAGGTCTGGGTGTACCGCTTGGCCAGTTCCTCGATCTGTGGGGCGATGGACGGATCCGCGGTGACGTCGAGTGTCTTGTTGCCTTCGACGCACGTACCTGCTGCCTGCTGGCCCTGATCGTCGATCCGGTTGCTGAGGGCCTTCCACCCGAAGAAGCTTGCAACGATCAAGACGATCAGCACGACGACGAGAATCGGCCCCTTGCTGATACCTCTGGCGCCTGACCCGCCGCGATGTTCGCCCACGTACCTTGCCCTACCTTGGTCACTCGAAGAATGTCTGTTGAACGGACTGTGTCCTCGGCCAGTCTAGTGACGAATCTTCGGGGCCTACGCGAACAGCCTCGACACCGGTAGCGGTGCCGAGGCTGTTCGGGTTCAGCTTCGAGTTCGAAGAAGGTGAAATCAGGCGTTGGCAGCCTTGTACTCGCGGCGGCGGCGATGCAGGATCGGCTCCGTGTATCCGCTGGGCTGCTTCGCGCCTTCGAGGATGAGTTCCTTGGCAGCCTGGAACGCGATGTTGGAATCGAAATCAGGTGCCATGTTGCGGTACTCGGCGTCGCCCTCGTTCTGACGGTCGACAACCGGGGCCATGCGCTCGAGTGCACTGACAACGTCGCTCTCGCTGACGATGCCGTGACGCAGCCAGTTGGCGAGCAGCTGGCTCGAGATGCGCAGGGTGGCGCGGTCCTCCATGAGCGCGACATCGTGGATGTCGGGAACCTTGGAGCAGCCGACACCCGCGTCGATCCAGCGGACGACGTAGCCGAGGATGGACTGGCAGTTGTTGTCGAGCTCTTCCTTCTTCTCCGCGTCCGTCCAGTCGGTGCTGGGAGCGAGCGGGATGGTCAGGATGTCGTCGACGCTCGCACGCGGCTTGCCCTTCAGGCTGTCCTGAACAGCGAACACGTCGACGCGGTGGTAGTGCGTCGCGTGCAGCGTTGCGCCGGTTGGCGAAGGAACCCACGCGGTGTTGGCGCCGGCCTTGGGGTGGCCGATCTTCTGCTCGAGCATGTCTGCCATCAGCTCGGTCATGGCCCACATGCCCTTGCCGATCTGCGCCTTGCCCTGCAGGCCGCAGGCCAGTCCGGTGTCGACGTTCCAGTCCTCGTACGCACCGATCCACTTCTGCTTCTTCATCTCGGCCTTGCGCACCATCGCGCCGGCTTCCATGGAGGTGTGGATCTCGTCGCCGGTGCGGTCGAGGAAGCCGGTGTTGATGAACACGACGCGGTCGACGGCTTCCTTGATGCAGGCAGCGAGGTTGACTGTCGTGCGACGCTCCTCATCCATGATGCCGACCTTGAGCGTGTTCTCGGGAAGCCCGAGGACCTGCTCGACGCGGCCGAACAGTTCGGTGGTGAAGGCAACTTCCTCGGGGCCGTGCTGCTTGGGCTTGACGATGTAGATCGAGCCGGTGCGGCTGTTGTCGAGCGGGCCGTTGGCGTCACTGATCGAGAGGCCGTGCACTGCACAGGTGCTGGTGATCAAAGCGTCGAGAATGCCCTCGGGGACCTCGTTGCCGTCGGCATCGAGGATCGCGGGGTTGGTCATGAGGTGACCGACGTTGCGGACGAACAGGAGCGAACGACCGTGCAGGCTGAGTTCGCTGCCGTCGACGGCGGTGTACTTACGGTCGCCGTTGAGCGTACGAGTGAAGGACTTGGCGCCCTTCTTGATCTCCTCGGACAGATCACCGCGATTGAGGCCCAACCAGTTCCGGTAACCGACAACCTTGTCGTCGGCGTCGACAGCGGCGACCGAGTCCTCGAAGTCCATGATCGTGGTGACGGCCGATTCGAGAACGACGTCCTTGACACCGGCGGCGTCGGTGCTGCCGATCGGGGAGGACGCATCGATCTGGATCTCGGCGTGCAATCCGTTGTTGAGCAGCAGGATGCTCGTCGGTGCGTCCTTCTCGCCGAGGTAGCCGACGAACTTCTCCGGCTGGGCGAGGGTGGTGACCGTACCGTCTGACAACGTGATCTTCAGTTCACTGCCGTCGATCACGTACTTGGTCGAATCTGCATGCGACCCCGACGCGAGAGGTGCTGCCGCGTCGAGGAATTCACGCGCCCAGGCGATGACCTTGTCGCCTCGGACCTTGTTGTAGCCGGAACCCTTCTCGGCGCCGTTCTCCTCCGAGATGGCGTTGGTGCCGTACAGCGCGTCGTACAACGAACCCCAGCGGGCGTTGGACGCGTTGAGAGCGAAGCGCGCGTTGAGGATCGGCACGACCAACTGCGGGCCGGCCGTCGAGGTGATCTCAGTGTCGACGTTCGCGGTGGTGACCGAGAACTCGGCAGGCGTCGGCAAGAGGTAGCCGATCTCCTGCAGGAACGCCTTGTATGCGGCAGCGTCGATGGGAGCGCCGGCATGATCGCGATGCCACTGATCGATCTGAGCCTGCAGATCGTCACGCTTGGCAAGCAAATCGCGGTTCTTCGGTGCGAGCTCGGTGATGACCTTGTCGGCGCCGGCCCAGAACGTCTCGGCGTCTACACCGGTGCCGGGAAGAGCCTCCTCGACCACGAAGTCGTAGAGAACCTTGGCAACCTGAAGACTGCCGACCTGAACGCGCTCAGTCATGAATAGCCTCACTTTTCCGAAAGCGGAGCACCACATATGGATGCCATGAACCAACATCAATGTTACCTGGGAGTATTCCCACCGCTGTCCGCGCCCTGAGCTGCGATAATCGGGCGCGAAGAGCTGAAACGATCAAGTGAAATTCGTTCTGTCTAGAGTTTGCGCGCGGAAATCTCGAAACCGGCCTTGGTTAGACGCTCGACCAGGACGTCGCCGAGCGCTGTCGATGGAGTCAATACGCCGGTGGCCGCGGGGAGATCCTTGTGGTCCTTCGCCAATGACAACGCAGATTCGCCGAGCATTACCGCCGTCGCGCTGTATCCCGGGTCGCCCTTCGCCTTCACTCGTGAGGTGTATCGAGCGCCGGTCGTGGTCGTGGTGAACACATCGAGCGTGAAGTGCCCCTTCTTCTGGGTGCTCTCGCTCGGGCCCTCGCCGGGCGCAGGCAATACCTTGTCGAGAAGGAAACGCGTCGGAGGAAGAGCGAGTCCGGCGACCAGCGCGCCGAGGCCGACTGCGACACCGCCCGCGATTACCGGTGACACCACCGAGGAACCGACACTCATCACCTCGCTGTACTTGAACTTCTTGCCGTACGCCCACTCTCGGAGCGCATTGCTGCGACGGACGACTCGTGTGTTGTACGACGCCATCACGAACGGTGCCTTCCAACCCTTCAACGACGGATCGATCTTCTTGCCGTCGACCACGCTCACGTCGCTCTGTCGTCCGAGGTCGGGCTCCCGGTCACGATCGGGGCTCAATGAATACGGCGAGGCCGCGAGTTTCCGCAAGCGCGCATCGTCTTTCGACACGTCGATCTGATTGCGAAGCGAATCGATCGTGCCACCGCTCACGCCGCCGCGCAGCGCCGTGACCACCAGCGTTGTGTCGGTGAGCTCACCGGCGCCGTCGGCAGTGACCTTCTCGTGGAGGACGTGAACTCCGAGATCGGAAGGGATGGAATCGAATCCGCAGGAATGGACGATCTTTGCGCCGGTCGAGACCGCCAGCTCATGGTTGGCGTCGATGCTCTCGCGGTGGAACAGCACCTCACCGGTGAGGTCAACGTAATGAGTTCCGGCGGAGGCGCATTCGTGAACAAGGGTGTGACCGTACTTGGCGTACGGGCCGACCGTGGTGGCGACGACCCGAGTTCGCTGCGCGAGCGCCTTCAATGCGGTGGCGTCGTCGGCGTCGGCGATGATCAAGGGGAGATCGGCCGCGGCGGTACCCAGATCGGCGCGAGTGGCTGCCAACTTCTCGAGGGAGCGGCCACCGAGGCCGATCTTCGTGCCTTCAGGAGCATGTTTGACGAGGTAGTCGGCGAGTAGCTTTCCGACGAAGCCGCTCGCTCCGTAGACGATGATGTCGAGTTCTCGGGCGGGCGAGGTTCCAGTCATGGAGCCAGCCTACAAACGCGCACTCGAAAGTGATGTGACCGAGGTCACTCAGCAGGGAGGGGTTCCTTGACGACGAGGATCGGAGCCTCCACTTCGAGCAGGAGACGCTGCAGCGGGCGTTCGAGGAGGAACTTGCCGATGGGGGACATCCGGCGTGTTCCGACGATCAGGAGATCGACACCCGCGCCGTGGACCAGATTGACGAGCGCGGTCACCGGATCGCCGTCGTGCTCGGTGGTGCGCAGATCCCACTTCGTCTCCGAGAATCCACCGGCGTCGAGCGCTGACTGAATCTCGCCGCGAAGAGCGGCCCGATCGTCCTCGGTGTCTCCGGTGTCGGCCGTGTCCCCGATGTTGACATCGTCCAGGACGTGCAGAACCAGCAGTTCCTCGCTTCGACCCGCGGATTCCCGTGCGGCGGCCACGATTGCGGCGCGGCCTTCCGGGCTGTCCTTGTGTACGACGGCGATCGTCATGGTTCCTCCGAGTCGGTGAGCAGGTTCGCAGTCCATTATCGCCTGCAATGCTGTGCCCTACCTGAATTGAGCTACTCGACACGGGGGTTTGGCGGTGACGAGATCGCCACATTGGGGCGCCTAGGTGCTGCCTGTCACCACTGAGGGGTGCCGCCCATCACCACGGCGAGGGTTTGTAATCCTTGAGGAAGCAGCCGTGCAGGTCGACGCCCAACTCGCCCTGAACGATGGGGTCGTAGACGCGGGCTGCACCGTCGACGAGGTCGAGTGGTGCGTGGAAACCTTCGTCGGCCAACCGCATCTTGGTGAAGTGCGGGCGTTCGTCGGTGATCCAGCCGGTGTCGACGGCGGTCATGAGGATGCCGTCGTCGAGCATTTCCTTGGAGCTGGTGCGGGTCAGCATGTTCAGTGCTGCCTTGGCCATGTTGGTGTGCGGGTGGCCAGGGCCCTTGTACGCGCGGCTGAACTGGCCTTCCATGGCAGAGACATTCACGACGTACTTGCGTCGCGCAGCTGCCGCGGCCATCGACGGACGCAGGCGTGAAACGAGGATGAACGGCGCTACCGAGTTGCAGAGCTGGACTTCGAGAAGCTCGATCGGATCGACTTCCTCGACGGTCTGGACCCAACTGTTGGTGTGCGCGAGGTCCGGCAGCAGCCCGCCGGCGTCGATGGCGATGCCCTGCTCGATGCGATCGGGTGAAGCCGACTTGGCGACGAGTGCGAGTGAACTGACCGCGTCGGCGGACAGATTTCCGGAGGTGATGCTTGCGACGTCCGACAGCGATCCGGCCAGAGCCGCGGGGTGAGCGTCGCTCGTCTTGCCGAAGGTCAGGACATCAGGCAGTTCACCGGCGGGAAGCGCACCGGACTCGGCGTCGACCAAGGCGCCGTAAGCACCGGGGGAGCGTCGAACAGTTTGTGCGGCGTTGTTGATCAGGATGTCGAGCGGACCCTGTGCGGCAACGGAATCCGCGAGTGCAACAACCTGGGCGGGGTCGCGGAGGTCGATGCCGACGATGCGCAGACGGTGAATCCAGTCGTTGCTGTCTTCCATCGCCTTGAATCGGCGGATCGCGTCGTTGGGGAATCGCGTCGTGATGGTCAGATGTGCGCCGTCACGCAGCAGGCGCAGCGCGATGTACATGCCGATCTTCGCGCGGCCGCCGGTCAGAAGTGCGCGTCGGCCGGTCAGATCAGTGCTCGCATCACGTTTGCTGCGGCTGGTGGCAGCGCAATCGGGGCACAGTTGGTGGTAGAAGGCGTCGACTGCGGTGTAGCGCTGCTTGCAGATGTAGCACGGTCGCGCCTTGATGAGCGTGCCGGCGGAAGCGCCGGCGGTGTTCGACTTGATCGGAATGCCTGCGGTCTCGTCGTCGATGCGATCGGGTGAACCTGTGGCAGTCGCGGCGACTACTTGGCGGTCCGCTTCGTTGACGGCTGCGCGCGAGGCGAGGCGGCGCTTCTTCTTGAGTCGCTTGAACAGATGGCCGACAGCGCGCTGCATGGTGATCGAATCGGGATGCTCGTCGTCGAGTTCGGCGGCTTCGGAAAGGACCTTCAGGCAGATTTCGAGTTCTGCGGGGTCGAGGCCGGTGAGTTCGGCTCGAGCAGATTCTGAATCGGCTGTTTCCAGCGAATCTGCCTGCAGTGCATCCGACTTCTTGGTGTCTGTATCCACTTCGAACTTCTGTTCCATCTCGATCGCCGCTCGCGCGGACTGTTCCCTGGTGCGGGAACTTCGCCAATTACGAGAAAAGCTCCGGTTCGATGAACCGGAGCTTTTCCTGTCTGTCTCAACACAGAGTGTCCGAGGGGGGACTTGAACCCCCACGTCCGTTAATAGGACACTAGCACCTCAAGCTAGCGCGTCTGCCATTCCGCCACTCGGACTCGGCCCCGATTTCTCGGTGCTGGGAAAGAGTATCCGATGCCATCGCCAGGTCCCAAATCGCCCCACTGCTGTGCGCCTTTATTAACCGCCGGGGGTTAATAAAGGCGCACAGCAAAAAGACCCCAACCTGATCAGGCTGGGGTCTTTTTGCTGTATTCGAGTGTCCGAGGGGGGACTTGAACCCCCACGTCCGTTAATAGGACACTAGCACCTCAAGCTAGCGCGTCTGCCATTCCGCCACTCGGACTCGGCCCCGATTTCTCGGTGCTGGGAAAGAGTATCCGATTAGGTCAGCTGCCCCAAATCGCCAGGTTGCGGGGCATTCCGGTCGCCCGCGTCGTTTGATTCGATGGTAGGAAAGTGGAATGACCACAACCCCGAATAATCCGAATCCGAGCAGAGCCGAAGCAGAAGTTGTCGAACTGGTCAGTTCTCTCATCCGCTTCGACACCTCGAACACGGGAGAACTCGAAACCACCAAGGGTGAGCGTGCGTGCGCGGAGTGGGTTGCCGCGCAGCTTCAAGAAGTCGGCTACGAGACGGAATACGTCGAGTCCGGTGCGCCCGGCCGCGGGAACGTCTTTGCTCGCTTGAAGGGAGCTGAGTCGGGTCGAGGTGCATTGATGCTTCACGGTCACCTCGACGTCGTTCCGGCCGAGCCCGCCGACTGGAGCGTCCATCCCTTTGCCGGCACCGTCCAGGACGGTTACGTCTGGGGGCGCGGCGCCGTGGACATGAAGGACATGGTCGGGATGATCCTGGCCCTCGCCAGGCAGTTCAAGGCGGAAGGCGTCGTACCGCCGCGTGATCTGGTGTTCGCCTTCGTGGCGGACGAGGAAGCTGGCGGAAAGTACGGATGCCAGTGGCTGGTCGAGCACCGCCCGGATCTGTTCGAGGGAGTGACCGAAGCCGTCGGTGAGGTGGGCGGTTTCTCGCTGACGGTTCCGCGGCCGGACGGAACCGACCGACGGCTCTACCTCGTGGAGACTGCGGAAAAGGGCCTCGGTTGGATGCGTCTGACGGCCAAGGGACGCGCCGGGCACGGCTCCTTCCTCCACGACGACAACGCAGTCGCGACACTCGCCGGCGCGGTCTCGAGACTCGCTGCTCATCAGTTCCCGATCGTGATCTCGGATTCGGTTGCCGAGTTCCTCACCGCCGTCGGCGAAGAGACCGGATTGGACTTCGATCCGGGATCACCTGACATCGACGGGACTCTCGCGAAGTTGGGGACGATAGCCAACATCATCGGGGCGACGTTCCGTGACACGGCGAACCCGACGATGCTCAAGGCCGGATACAAGGCGAACGTCATTCCGCAGACTGCCGAGGCGGTCTTCGACTGCCGCGTGCTGCCGGGACGGCAGGCCGAATTTGAGCGCACGGTGGACCAGCTGATCGGCCCCGACGTGACCCGCGAGTGGATCACCAAGCTGGATTCGTACGAAACAACGTTCGACGGCCATCTCGTCGACGCCATGAACGAGGCGATCCTCGCCCACGATCCGGAGGCTCGCACAGTTCCGTACATGCTCTCCGGCGGAACCGACGCGAAGGCATTCGCGAAACTCGGCATTCGCTGCTTCGGCTTCGCACCTTTGCAGTTGCCGCCCGAGCTGGATTTCAGCGCGCTGTTCCACGGCGTCGACGAGCGAGTTCCGGTGGACGCACTACTGTTCGGGACACGTGTTCTGGAACATTTCCTGCTCAATTCCTGACGAGCACGTAGATAGATCCGTGAGCTCGACGCACATCGAGCTCTCTTGTCACAGAAAGGATTCGCATGGCGCACGATCCGTACGAACCATTGCCGAAGTTGCCGAGTTTCGAGCTGACCAGTGACGACATCACTGCGGGCCAGCCGCTGAAGCTTGCTCAGGCCAGTGGAGCCTTCGGAGTTCCCGGTGGCGAAGACATCTCACCGCAACTCTCGTGGTCCGGCTTTCCAGCCGAGACGAAGAGCTTCGTGGTGACGGTGTTCGATCCGGACGCACCGACGGCGTCAGGATTCTGGCACTGGGCCGTGGCGAACATCCCCGCTTCCGTCACCGAACTCCCGGCCGGTGCCGGCGCGGCGGACAGCGATGTCCTGCCTGCCGGAACCGTCACCCTCCGCCACGACGGTGGCGGGTTCGGTTTCATCGGTGCAGGCCCGCCTCCCGGGCACGGTCCGCATCGCTACATCGTGGCGGTGCATGCCCTCGACGTGGAGACGCTCGACGGCGTCACCCCTGACTCGTCGCCGGCGTTTCTCGGTTTCAACGTGTTCCATCACGCGATTGCGCGTGCAACCCTGACCGGGACGTTCGAGGTCGAGTAATCACTTTGCTGTGCGCCTTTATTAACCGCGGGCGGTTAATAAAGGCGCACAGCAGTTTCTAACGAGGGTTCTCAGCTCCCACAGCCTGGGCGATCGACGAGAAACCGGCTGCGCGGACGCGCTTGGCTATGCCCTTGTGGATGCTGCGAGCCCAGAACGGTCCGCCGTAGATGAAGCCGGTGTACCCCTGCACCAGCGTCGCGCCGGCGAGGATGCGCTCCCACGCCTGGTCGGCTGTTTCGATACCGCCGACCGAGATGATGGTCAGCTTGTCGCCGACTCGGGCGTACAGGCGCCGGAGCACCTCGAGCGAGCGGTCGGCCACCGGTGCACCCGACAGCCCGCCAGCGCCGAGTGCAGCTACCTCGGCATCCGGGGTCTTCAAACCGTCGCGGCGGATCGTGGTGTTGGTCGCGACGATTCCGGCAAGCCCGAGCTCGACTGCCAGATCGGCGACAGCGTCGACGTCCTCGTCCGAGAGATCGGGCGCGATCTTCACCAGTACCGGCACGCTGACGGTGTCGAGCACGGCCCGCAGGATCGGGCGCAGAGATTCGACGGCCTGCAGATCACGGAGTCCGGGTGTGTTCGGCGAGCTGACATTCACGACCATGAAGTCGGCCAGCGGACCCAGAAGCTGTGCGCTGGCGGTGTAGTCGGCAGCGGCGTCGGCAGCTTCGACGATCTTGGTCTTGCCGATGTTGGCACCGATCGGCACCGTGACGCGGCGCTGTCGCAGGAAATTCGCCGCGTGACCAGCGCCGTGGTTGTTGAAGCCCATTCGGTTGATCAGAGCGCGGTCGGCCGGAAGTCGGAAGAGACGCGGCGCCGGGTTACCGGGCTGAGCTTGGGCCGTTACTGTTCCGACCTCGGCGAAACCGAATCCCAACGGGCCCCAGGCGTCGACTCCGGTGGCGTCCTTGTCGAATCCTGCGGCCAGGCCGAGAGGTGCCGGGAACGTCAGACCGAAAGCCTGACTGCGCAGAACCGGGTCGTCGACGACAAGGACTCTTGCGACCAGCCAGCGAAAGGGAGCGAACCGTGTCACCAGTTTCATCGCGGTGAAGGCAATGTGGTGGATGCGTTCCGGTGGGACCCGGAACATCAGGCTCAGCAGCAGTTGGTACACGATTCTCCAGCTCTTCGATGGTGTGATTTTGTCAGCGGTTTCGATAGCGGCGGGTTCTGGTCGTCTGTTGAACGATCAGTGCTGAATGCCGTCCGGATCGGTCACGTGCAGCGGCGTCTTCTTTCGCTTGAGCAGCACGCGACGACTGCCGTCGGGGTAGAGACGGACTCGGGAGAGTTCCCACCCGCCGAACTCGGCGGAGATCGCCAGACGCATCGACGCCGTGACCCGCGAAACGTTCGGCGGTAGCCGGAGCGGCACATAGTCGAACTTGTCGTCCGACGTCTCCCACTGCGCGGGGATCCCGCGCGTACGCTTTTCCATCAGTTCTCCCGTGACGGGATGACCTGCAGCCCGTCACCGGTTGCCGATCCGACGATCAGATTGCCGTTGGAAGAGTCTACGGCCAACGAATTCGGCTGTCGCACCGTCTTGAACCGTCCGGTCTCCACGGGGATGCCGGACGACAGATCGAAGCCGACCACTTCGTTGGTCGCGGTCAGTGTCACCCACACCCGATCCGCGGTCTCGTCGTAGGCGATGGCGTATGGCGACTCGCCGACGGGGTAGCGCTGGTGCATCAGGAGCGGATCGGCCGTGAAGACGAGCAGTTCGTTGCCGGTGGTGTCGGTGACAAGGATGCGTCCGAAGCGATCGGTGGCCAGATGAGTTGCGCCCTCACCGGCGCGAAGAGCGACGCCGAGTTTGCCGTCTTCGAGATTGATCGCCGTCAGCGAGGTCTGACGGTGATCGAGGGCGCTCAGGTTGTCGCCGGTCACCGCAAGTTCGTCGACGGATGCAAACCCCGAAACCGTCTGTGACTGATCGGCCTTCGGGTCGACGATGTGAACTGAACCATTGTCCGTGCCGATCGCGATGCGGCCGTCGGTCAGCTCGACCGCGGAGTTCGCCTGGCCGTCGACCGGTATGGACGTCTGTTCGCCCGATGTCAGATTCAGCTTCACTACCTGGCGATCCATCGCCAGCAGAGCGCTACCGTCGGAGCCGATCGAAACGTCGCGTACGTCTGAATCCAGAGCTATCGGACGACCTGCGGAGGCGGGGTCGGCGCCGGCCAAACTGTCCGAAGGAACGACCAGCACCGATCGTGGGTCGTTGGCAACCAGAACAGCGCTGCGCGTGATCGGGTCGAATGTGATGGAATCGATCAGACCTGAATACGGGTGAACCACGCCGTCCGGGGTGCTGGTGGTGGCCGGTGAGACCGCTGCCGTAGCGGGATCGATCGTGATGAGGTCGTCTCCGCCATCTCCGGAAGAACATCCTGTGACCAGCAGAACCGCCGCCCCCATTGCTGCTGCAGTGGTGCGGATCCCTAGGCGAGCCATGTGTAGTTCCTCTTTTTCTTGTCATCTGTTCTTCACGCAGTGCGACTGTCATCGATCATCCCTGATCGCAGTCGGGCGCCGTTCATCGCGTCGAGGAACTACCGACCATTCCGCTCACACCCTTGACGCGATACCGTACGAACAGCGGTTGCGGTTGACGCTGCAATCACCGAGGAGATCATTGTGATTCCCACAGAACCCACCGATTCCGGCGCACAGCCGCCCGAACCGGCGCGGCCGGGCTTCGAGATCGAGGACCTCACCGTCGGCGCTCATGCACACGGTTTCGGCAGGTCCGACGGTCGAACTTTCGCGTTCCGCGTACGCAAGAGCGTGCTGTTCGTCGAGGTATACGGCGAATACTGCGAGCACAGTGTGCCGACCCCTTCGGACGTTGTCGCCACGGCGGAGCGATCGGTCACCGACATCGATCTGACCGACGAGCGAAGCATCGCCGGTGTGGTCCGCGACGCAGTTCTCTCGACCGAGACTGATTGGTCACATCCGGACGTCGGTGACGGCGTTCGTCACGGCGAGGGTCGCAGCCTGCCGACGGTGAGAGCAGTCCTGAACAGGCTGGGATCGATCATCGATTCAGTTCGGTGAATTCTCGGCGCGGGATGACCAGCGTTGCTCCGGTTGTCGGATGCGGGAACACCTCGACCGGATAACCGTAGACGCGGGTCAGAAGCTCTTCGTGTAGCACCGATTCCGGGGGACCGTCTGCGGCGATGCGTCCATTCTCGAGTACGACGATTCGGTCGGCATACGCCGCTGCCAACGCGAGATCGTGCAAAACGACGACGACGGCATCGCCGTCCGCAGCGCGAGCGCGCGCCACGGACATCACCGCTTCCTGGTGTCCGAGATCGAGTGCTGCAGTCGGCTCGTCCAGCAGGATGGTCGACGTTTCCTGTGCCAGTACCCGGGCAAGAGCGACCCGCGCCTGCTCGCCACCGGACAGCACGGCGAATGGCCGATTGGCGAACCCCTCGACATCGCAGGTCTTCATCGCCGCGGTGATAGCAGCGCCGTCGCGGTCTTCTCGGCGCGTTCCGGCCCATGGCGCACGTCCCATGCGAACGACCTGGCGAGCGCTGAACGAAAATCCGATGGTGTGTTTCTGGGGGAGCACCGCGCGTCGGCGCGCCATGTCGATCGGCGACCACTGAGTGAGGTCAGTGCCTTCGACGTCAACCCGCCCAGCGATGACGGGCTGATCACCGGCCAACGCCGCAAGAAGAGTCGACTTACCGGCGCCGTTCGGTCCGACGAGGACGACGAGCTCGCCTGCCCGGACTTCGATGGATACGCCTTCGAGAATGTGTCGACCACCGCGTTCGACGGTGATGTCGCGCGCTTCGAGGGTGACATCACCGACGCCAGGGCCTTCCGGTTCGGGGGCGACGCGGCCGAACAGTTCGCGCCAGTTTCTTACGAGGCTGCTCATGCCCACCCGCCCTGTTGCGCGCGTGTTCGTCGGAGAAGCCAGAAGAAGAAGGGGCCGCCAACTAGAGCAGTCAGCATTCCGAGGGGCAGGTCTGCGTTGTCGATCAGCGACCGCGAGCCGAGATCTGCGACAAGCAGAACCAGTGCGCCGGCAAGGGCGCTCGCCGGAATCAGCGCGCGGTGGCCGGGGCCGACAAGAATGCGCATCAGGTGCGGAACGATCAGTCCGACGAAGAGGATGATGCCGGTGAAGGCAACACTCGCCGAGACCAGGAGAGCGACGATCAGAACCGCGAACTGGCGCAGCCGTTCGACGTTGACACCCAGGTGACGAGCTGCATGTTCACCGAGTGCGAGAAGGTCCAGACGCGGAGCGATCATGACCGTCGCGGCAATTCCGACAACGGTCATCGGCGCCACGATCATGACGGCATTCCACGACGCTCCATTGAGTGAGCCGAGTTGCCAGAACACGATCTGATCGCGAGCGGACGGGCTGGCGACGAAGGTGAAGAACGCGATGAGTCCGCCGGCGAACGCATTGATCGCGACGCCGGTCAGCACCAATGTCACTACTTCGGTTCGGCCTTCGTGGCGCGCAAGCAGGTAGACCGCCGCGGTGGTGAACAGCCCGGCGACGAACGCCGCCGCAGCAACGGCCCAGCCGGCCACGAACGTGCCGCCGACGACGATGACAGCGCTCGCGCCAACTGCAGCGCCCGCGGACACTCCGATCACCCCGGGCTCCGCGAGTGGATTGGAGAACACACCCTGCAGGAGCGCACCGGAACATCCCAGCGCCGCGCCGACACAGATGGCGAGCACGACGCGGGGGAAACGAACCTCCCACAAAGTCACTTCACCGCTGGGATGGGCGGGCATCGGACCGAGATCGAGCCCGATGCGGTGCAGAATGCTGCCCAAAACCTCGAGAGGCGATGTCGGAACTTGACCGATGCACGCCGACAGCACTGCGACGATCACCAGGGCGAGAGTCAAGCTGACCAGAACCGCACTCACCCGCGACCGCGACGCGGGGCCAGACGCCGACTTGTCGGCGCCCCCGACGTCATGTGAATCCTCGGCTGCGGACACAGACTTACCTGCTTCGGAACTACCTGTTTCTGTACTCACGAATCAGCACTCACAAATCTTTGCTCACGATCCACTGGGCTCGTAGATCGCTTCGGCGAGTGCCGCCATGACGCGTCCGGTGTTGGGCCCGAAGCTGAGCAGGACACCGTCCTCCATGTCGACTACTCGTTTGCTCTTTCCGGCCGGCGTCTGAGCGATTCCGGGGACCTTTTCGAGGCCGTCGATTCCGCCGATCGATGCCAATCCGTCCGTCATCATCAGCAGAGCGTCAGGCGCCGCGGCGATGAGCGCTTCGCTGGTGATGGGTACGAACTGTTGTGTGATGCCCGAGGCGGTACCCGCATCTGTGGCGCCGAGGGCCTCGATCAAGGAATCGGCACCCGAACCTTCACCGCCGATCATGGTGATGGCCGATCCGCGCATGTAGAGGAACGCGATCTTCAGTGGATCGCCGTCGTTGGGAACCAGATCGCGCGCAGCAGCGATCTCCGATTCGGTTCGATCGATCAGCGCTGCGCCCTGGGCCGGAACGCCGAGCGCGTCGGCGACTGCTTGGATCTGCCCCGGCACACCTTCGAGGGTTCGGGTCGGGTCGAAGAACACCACGGGAACACCGGCGGCGCGCAACTGATCCTGGACGCTCTTGGGCCCGATGCTCGTGTCAGTGAGAACCACGGTGGGATTCAAATCGAGGATGGCTTCGGTATTGAGCGATTGGCCGCCGACCGTGACAACCGGTACGTCCGCGACCGCGGGGAACTTGGCGGCGGTGTCGCGGCCGACAAGGTTGTCACCGAGGCCGAGCGCCACCGTTGTCGTTGCGAGCGTCCCGTAGCGGTCGGCCGCAACGATCCGGCTGTTGTCGGTGATGGTCACGTCGACGCCGTCGAAGCTCTTCACCGTCACGGGCAGCGTTGCGGTCGGGTTGTCGGACACGGGAACCGGGCTGGAATCTTCGAGTACTGCGGTCCGGGCACCCTGAGATGTCGTGGAGTTGTCGCTGGATCCGCAAGCCACCAGACCGAAACCGGCTGCTGCGACCAGTGCCGCCGCGGCCAAGCGCTTCATCATTTGACGAGGTAGCTCTCGATGTCGCCTTCGAGGTCGGCGAACAGGTCACCGTTGAGGCGGTACGCCAGATTCACCTCGTCGATGAAACGCTGCTGTTCTTCGGCCGGAATCTGCAGCGCATCCAGATTCGAGCGGTAGTCGTCCTTGAAAGGCTTCGGCTTGGGGATGCCTTCGAAGATGTAGAAGCGAAGTCCGTCGGTCTCGAATCCGTAGGCGCGCTCGAGCATCCGGCGGATGATCTGTCCGCCCGAGAGGTCACCCATGTATCGCAGGTAGTGATGTGCGACGAAGCCGGCGGGCCAGTCGAACGCCACTTCCTTCAGTCGGGCGATGTAACGCTCGGTTGCCGGCAAGGCCACGAGTTCGTCGCGCCAGTTCGGTCCGCCGAGGAACTCGAGATCGGCTTCGAGCGAAGCCACCCGCAACAGATCCTCGGACAGGAACGGAGCGACCAACTCGTTGTCGGCGTGTGTGCGGCCGGCCTCTTCGAGGCTCGTGTAGACGAGGTACGTCTGTCCCAGAAGAGCGGCGTAGCCAGCCGTGGTCAGCTCACCGCCGAGAAGCGCGCCTACGAATCGGGACTGCTCCGTCTCGCGGTGTGCTGCGTCCGTCTCGGTCTTGATTCGTTCGGAGAAGGCGGGGCCTGCGTCTGCGGAAAGGCTGTCTACGTCGAGCGTGGTCATTGATTCTCCTGAGGCTGTAGTCAAGCGTTGCCTACTAGGTTAGCCTGCCCTCGCCAACACGATACCTTCGGTATTTCGATCAGCGGGACAGATCAAGCGCTCACATCGTCGAGAGCCGCGGCAATCGCTTTCGGAAGTTCCAATTCTTCGGTTGCCAGTACTCCTGTCAACTGGGCGAGATCCCGCGTGCCGACGACGGCGCTGGCCACCCCGGCGCGATCGCGCGCCCAGGCCAGTGCCACCGCCAGTGGGGAAGTACCCAGACCGTCGGCGGCGGTAACGACGGCGTCGACCACCCGGATCGAGGAATCGGTCAGATAACTCTGCACATCCTGCGAATGTGCTTCGTCGGCGCCGCGGGAATCGACGGGAATGCCGTCGCGGTACTTTCCGGTCAGAACACCGCCCGCGAGGGGTACTGCGGCGAACACTCCGACGCCGTGGTGGGCCGCCGCTGCGAACAATTCTTCCTCGACGCCGCGCGCGAGCAACGAGTACTCGGCCTGCGTCGCGGCGAGTGTTGTTGCGCCACCGGCTCCGACGGCCGTCGCGAGCTGCCAGCCGAGGTAGCCGCGCACGCCCACATACCGCACCTTGCCGCTCGAGACCGCGTAGTCGAGGGTTGCTGCAACCTCGTCGACGGGCGTGAGCGGATCCCAGGTTGCGACCTGCCACATGTCGAGGAAGTCGGTTCCGAGTTCACGAAGAGTCGCGTCGAGCTGGCGGAGCAATCCGCGCCGCGAGCAGTCGACGCGGTCGGTGCCGATCGGAGTGGGATCGATGCCGGCGCTCGAGCTGATGATGAGTTCGTCACGTGGAACGACGTCGTCGAGCAACTCGGCGAGGATCCGTTGCGCCGCACCGGCGCCGTATGCGGGCGAGGTGTCGACCAAGGTTCCGCCGGCCTCGGCGAATGCGAGCAGCTGCGCCGCAGCCTCGTCGCCGTCCGTGTCGCGTCCCCATGTCAGTGTGCCGAGCCCAAGTCGCGAGACCCGAAGTCCGCTCGTTCCGACAGATCTGTGCTTCATAACCGCCTGCATCTCGCGCCCGACTCGTGTGCGCAAGTGCGGCACCCGAGAGATCTCACCACGTGCAGACTAGTAGGCGCTCGCCTCGAGTCGGGGTATTCGGACACGGACGTGCCGGGCGCGGCGCGGCGCCGTGGGCCCCGGTAGCGTGGCGCCGGTGAAACGTGAACCCGACACACGAAACCTGTGTGCAGTAACCCCATTCGAATCAGCCGGGATCGGTGAGTGATGGGCGAAGCGATGACCTGGCTCCAGGCCGTGATCCTGGGCCTCGTGCAGGGATTGACCGAGTTCTTGCCCATCTCGTCTTCCGGACATTTGCGAATCGTGTCGGAGATATTCTTCGGCAGTGACGCCGGTGCGTCGTTCACCGCGGTGACGCAGCTCGGCACCGAACTGGCTGTGTTGATCTACTTCGCGCGCGACATCGTGAGGATCATCACTGCCTGGTTCCGGGGTGTGTTCAATGCCGAGCACCGGGGCGATCTCGATTACCGGATGGGCTGGTACGTCATCATCGGTACCATTCCGGTCGGCATCCTCGGGTTTCTGTTCAAAGACCAGATCCGTACCGGCGCACGCAATCTGTGGCTGATTGCCACAATGTTGATCGTGTTCGCGCTCGTCATCGCCGCTGCCGAGTACTACGGACGCAAGACGCGCCCGATCGAATCGCTCACAGCGCGCGACGGCATCATCATGGGTTCGGCTCAGGCACTCGCGCTCATCCCGGGTGTCTCACGTTCGGGTGGCACGATCAGTGCCGGTCTTCTCCTCGGACTCACCCGTGAGGCCGCAGCTCGTTACTCGTTCCTGCTGGCGATCCCGGCGGTTCTCGCCTCCGGTTTGTTCAGCCTCCCGGATGCCTTCGAGCCGGCCGGTGAGGGTCTGAACGCGAGCGGTCCGCAGTTGCTGGTGGCAACCGTCATCGCCTTCGCGGTCGGTTACGCAGCGATCGCCTGGCTGCTTCGATTTGTTGTCGATCACTCCATGTACTGGTTCGTGGGATACAGAATCGCTCTCGGCGTAGTCGTCCTTGCGCTGCTGGCCACAGGGGTCGTGTCCGCGACATAGAGCCCGTTTCGACGTCGACCACCCGTCCGTGCGGCCACCGCCCCATTAGGGTTGTGGAATGACAGTTGTCCTACTGCGGCACGGGCGGTCGACGTCCAACACTGCCCATACCTTGGCCGGTCGAACGCCGGGTGTGGAACTCGACGACCACGGCCGGAAACAGGCCGAAGGCGTCGTCGATCGGCTGGTCGGTCTGGACATCGCGGAGATCGTCCGCTCGCCGCTGTTGCGGTGCGAGCAGACGGTCGGCCCCATTGCCGTCGACCGTGGTCTGACGCCGGTGGTCGAGGATCGCCTGATCGAGGTCGATTACGGCGACTGGACGGGTCGCCCGCTGAAGGAACTCTTGGAAGAACCGCTCTGGAAAGTGGTGCAGCGCCACGCTTCCGGCGCAGTCTTTCCCGGCGGTGAAGGGCTGGCCCAGGTACAGGCGCGAGCCGTTGCCGCGATCCGAGAGCACGATGCACGGCTGGCCGAAGAACACGGCAAGGACGTCGTCTGGATCGCCTGCACACACGGTGACGTCATCAAATCGGTTCTCGCCGACGCGTTTGCGATGCACCTCGATTCGTTCCAGCGGATCGTCGCCGAGCCGGCCTCGGTCAGCGTGATTCGCTACACGGCCACACTGCCGTTCGTTCTTCGAGTCAACGACACCGGAGACGTGCTCGCAGCGATCAGTGCAGCGAAGACCGCGACCAACGGTTCGGCTCCCGCGCAGGAGTCCGTCCCCGGTGGAGAGGTCGGTGCGTGAGCTGTGACGGATAATGGGTATTCAGTGATGTTCTGCTCGAACTCGAGGAGGTGCAATGTCGCGCGCGATTCACGTATTTCGCACTCCTGACCGATTTGTCGCAGGAACGGTGGGCGAGCCCGGTGACAGGTCTTTCTATCTCCAAGCCGTGCACGATTCACGGGTGGTGAGTGTGCTGCTCGAGAAGCAGCAGGTTCAGGTCCTCGCCGATCGCATGGGCCTTCTCCTCGAAGAGGTACATCGACGCTTCGGAACCGAGGTTCCGCCGCAGGCCGACGATGTCTCCGATCTCAGCCCGCTGGTCACACCGCTCGACGCGGAGTTCCGGGTCGGCACGATGGGGCTCGGTTGGGACGCCGATGCCGGTGCGGTCGTCGTGGAGTTGCTTGCCGTCAGCGAGACGGAGTTCGACGAATCGGTTGTCCTCGACGACGCCGACGACGGTCCGGACGCGGTCCGTGTGTTCCTGACCCCGGAACAAGCGCGCGAATTCTCGCTCCGATCCGAACGCGTCATCGCGGCGGGACGCGCGCCATGCCCTCTGTGTGGTGAGCCGCTGGCGCCCGAGGGGCACGTGTGCATCCGAACCAACGGATACCGCCGCGGCGAGTCCTTCGGTTTTGCGATCGACGACGCAGACGACGAGGTCTGACGTCGTGTCCGAACCTGGAGTGCCGGACGTTCTGCTCGAGGGAGATCTGACCCTGATCGGCCAGATCACCACGGCAAGCAACGCCACGCTGGTGTGCGAGTCGACTCTGGGGGAGCAGTCCACCCGTGTGGTCTACAAACCGGTGCGGGGTGAACGCCCACTGTGGGATTTCCCGGACGGCACTCTGGCCGGGCGTGAGGTTGCGTCGTACCGCGTGTCCGAGGCGCTGGGCTGGGGAGTGATTCCGCGAACAGTGTTGCGGGACGGCCCTTTCGGGACAGGCATGGTGCAGCGCTGGATTGACACCGTCGATCGCCGCGCGGATGGATCTGGCGGACTCGAGATGGTCGACCTGTGCAGTCCCGGCAATGTTCCGCCAGGGTGGTTCGAGGTCCTGCAGGCCTTCGACTCGGAGGGCGAACCAGTCTCTCTGATCCATGCGGACGATCCACGGCTGCAGCGAATGGCCGTTCTGGACGTCCTCATCAACAACGCCGACCGCAAAGGTGGTCACGCCCTCGAAGGCGTCGACGGCTCGGTGTACGGCGTTGATCACGGAATCTGTCTTCACTCGGAGAACAAGCTGCGGACCGTGTTGTGGGGGTGGGCGGGGCAGCCCGTACCCGGTGCTTTGATCGCCGACGTCGCCGAATTCGCGACAACTCTCGATGGAGATCTCGGGGACGAGTTGTCCGAACTGATCACCGAAGAGGAAATCGTGGCCTTGGCGGTCCGGGCGATGCAGTTCGCCGAGTCCGCGGTAATGCCCGAACCGAACGGCCATCGAACGATTCCCTGGCCGGCTTTCTAGTCTCGAGACGTTTCCTGCTGTTCGCGAGTTGCCGTCTTCAATCCGGGTGAGCGAACCAATCGCAGTAGTTGTTCGCGCAGCGCGGCGACGTCCCCGACGCCGACGGTCAACGCCGCATCTTCCTTCTCGAGCGTCAGTAGTCGCTCGTACGTCAGTCTTCCGGCGTCGGTTATCGCGATCACGCGCCGACGCTCGTCCCGCGGATCGGTGTCACGCGTGACGTAACCCGCTCGTTCGAGACGGTCGATCGTGCGGCTCATCGTCTGATCGGTGACGCGGGCGTTCTTCGCGATGTCGCGTTGAGACGCCGCCCCACCGGCGATCGAGTGGAGCACGATCAGGCCCGCGTGCGTCATGTCCTGAGACCGCAGAACCTTCTCCCACGAGTGCTCTACCAGGCGCGCAGCGGTGGACAACAGCCGGCCGGTTGGCCAGTCGTCCAGGCCGTCGCTGCTCATGTTTTTGCCTTCCGTTTGCAATTACTCAGCATGCTGAACAAAATAGTCGGCAAGTCCTCTCTGCTGCCGATCCCTGGAGACCCAGTGAGCACACCAGTACAAAATCGTCCTGTTCGTCGCCTTCGATGGATTGTGCCAGCTCTCCTTGTGATCGGCTGGCTGGCAATCGGAGGATTCGGCGGCCCGTTCGCCGGAAAGCTCAGCACGGTGCAGCAGAACGACAACACGTCGTTCCTGCCGGCGTCGGCCGAAGCCACCGAAGTGGCAAAGCTTCAAGAGAGCTTCACGGACACCCGCTTCGTGCCGGCCATCGTCGTGGCGGAACGACCAGGTGGCCTCGAGCCCACCGACTCCACCTTCCTGTCCCAGACCGTCGATTCGTTTGTCGGTACCGAGGGATTCGGTCACGCGTCATCGCCGCCGATCCCGTCGGCCGACGGCCAGGCGTTGCAGATGTTCCTGCCGGTCGACAGCACCCTCGAGGTCAAGGACAGCGTGAAAGCGCTGCGCGCGGCGCTGGAGTCGAGCCCTGACGGACTGACAGTCAAGGTCACCGGCCCCGCTGGGCAGGTTGCGGATCTGTCGGCAGCATTCGCCGGTATCGACGGACTGCTGTTGTTGGTAGCCGGATCCGTCGTGATCCTGATCCTGATCATCGTCTACCGGAGCCCGATCCTGCCGTTCGTGGTGATCTTTTCGGCGATCTTCGCACTCGGATTGTCGAGCTTGCTCGTGTATCTGCTCGCCGACGCGGACGTCATCGCACTGAACGGTCAGAGCCAGGGCATCCTGTTCATCCTCGTGTTCGGTGCCGCCACCGACTACGCGCTGCTTCTGGTCTCTCGCTACCGTGAGGAATTGCGGATCGAGAAGGACAAGTACGCAGCAATGCGGACTGCGTGGCGCGCGACGCTCGAACCCGTCGCGGCGTCTGCCGGAACGGTCATCGCGGGCGTTCTGTGCCTGTTGCTCTCCGACCTGAACTCGAACCGCGGGCTGGGCCCGGTGGCCGCCATCGGTATCGCCGCGTCCTTCCTCGCATCGATGACGTTCCTACCTGCAGTCCTCGTTCTGTTCGGGCGGACTGCGTACTGGCCGACCAAGCCGAAGTTCGACGCCGACCGCGAGCACCACGACGAGGCGAACGATCACCGGTTCTGGGCCGGGCTCGCTGCTCGAATCGGTAGGCACCCGCGCCGCTTCTGGGTGGCGTCGACGCTGGTGCTTGTGATCTTCGCGCTGATGATGCCGCAGTTCAAAGCCAGCGGTGTCTCTTCGTCCGACATCTTCTTGCTCGACGTCGATTCGGTTGCAGGCCAGGAGATTCTCGGCGAGCACTTCGACGCGGGTTCGGGTTCACCGGCCGTGGTCATCGCGAATGCGGACCAGGTGGACGCCGTTGCGGCAGCCAGTCGCGTGGAGGGCGTCAGCGACGTAAGCGTCGTACAGAACGGGGGAGCCCCACTGGTTGTCGACGGACGAGTCTCCCTGCAGGCGACGTTGACTGACGCTGCCGACTCACTCGAGGCCGAAGACACCATCGTGCGACTACGTGATGCAGTTCACTCCGTGGACGGTGCCGACGCGTTGGTCGGTGGCGTCACTGCGACCGACCTCGACACGAAGACGACCTCGACACGGGACCGGACACTCATCATTCCCGTGGTGATCATCGTGGTGTTCGTGATTCTCTCCCTGTTGCTGCGTTCGCTTCTCGCACCGCTGCTTCTCATGGGCACCGTTGTGCTCTCGTTTGCTGCGACACTGGGCATTTCGTCGCTGGTGTTCGACCACGTCTTCGGGTTCCCCGGCGCGGATCCGGTGGTCCCGCTGTTTGCGTTCGTGTTCCTGGTGGCTCTGGGAATCGACTACAACATCTTCCTCATGACGAGGGTGCGTGAGGAAGCGCTGAAGATCGGCACTCGGGCGGGTGCGCTGCGGGGACTCACCGTGACCGGCGGGGTGATCACCTCTGCCGGAGTTGTTCTGGCAGCAACCTTCTCGGCGTTGGCGGTGATCCCGCTGTTGTTCCTCGCGCAGATCGCGTTCATCGTGGCGTTCGGTGTCCTGCTCGACGCTCTGATCGTCCGATCCTTGCTGGTCCCGGCCCTGACCTACGACATCGGTCAGAAGATCTGGTGGCCGAGCAAGCTCGCGTCGACGCCCGAACCGGAGCAGGATCAGCCAGCACCTTCCCAGCCTCAGAGCAGTCTCCACTAGGCTCGGCAGCATGCAGTCTTGGTCCGATACCGCACTCCCGTCCGTTCCCGGTCAGGGGCCGCCGTTGCGGCTGTACGACACAGCCGACCGTCAGGTTCGCCCCGTCACCCCGGGCAAGAAAGCGACGATGTACGTCTGCGGCATCACCCCGTACGACGCCACCCACCTCGGTCACGCGGCCACCTACCTCACGTTCGACCTCGTGAACCGCATCTGGCGCGACGCCGGACACGACGTCCATTACGTCCAGAACGTGACCGACGTGGACGACCCGCTGTTCGAGCGCGCAAATCGCGACGGCGAGGACTGGATCGTCCTCGGCATGCGTGAGACCGCGCTCTTCCGGGAGGACATGGAAGCGCTGCGCGTGCTTCCGCCGAAGGACTACATCGGCGCCGTCGAATCGGTGAACGAAGTAGTCGAGTTGGTGGAGAAATTCGTGGCGTCCGGCGCCGCGTACATCGTCGACGACGCGGAGTTCCCCGACGTCTACTTCCGCGCCGACGCGACCGAGCAGTTCGGCTACGAGTCGGGCTACGACCGCGCGACGATGGAGAAGTTCTTTGCCGAACGCGGCGGAGATCCCGATCGCGTCGGAAAGCGCAATCCGCTCGACGCACTCGTCTGGCGGGCGGAGCGTCCGGGCGAGCCCTCGTGGCCCTCACCCTTCGGACCGGGGCGCCCCGGCTGGCACATCGAATGCGCGGCCATTGCACTCAACCGCATCGGCTCCGGCTTCGACGTCCAGGGCGGTGGCAGCGACCTGATCTTCCCGCACCACGAGTTCTCGGCAGCACATGCCGAATCGGCAACGGGTGATCGCCGTTTCGCGCGGCACTACGTGCACACCGGCATGATCGGCCTCGACGGCGAGAAGATGTCGAAGAGTCGCGGAAACCTCGTCTTCGTCTCGAAACTGCGCGGTGAAGGGGTCGATCCCGCAGCAATTCGTCTCGGATTGCTCTCCGGCCATTACCGCCAGGATCGCGCGTGGACCGATCAGGTCCTCGAGGATGCTCAGTCGCGTCTGAAGGTATGGCGCGAGGCAGCGGCTCTCGATTCCGCGCCGTCAGCCACCGACACTGTTGCGCGGTTGCGTCAGCATTTGGCCGACGATCTCGACACTCCGAAGGCGCTCGACGCGCTCGACGGTTGGGCACGGCGCGCCATCGAGGGCGGCGGATCCGACACGCAGGCACCCGGCGAGTTCGCCGATGCCGTCGACGCCCTACTGGGTATTTCGCTTCGCTGAATCCCTGCTGTGCGCCTTTATTAACCGCGGGCGGTTAATAAAGGCGCACAGCAGTTTCTAGGCGTAGTCCAACGCACCTTCGGCTGGTGTCGGCACCCGGCGCCGTAGCGGCGAGCCCAATGCCCGCGCCAGATCCGTTCCGTCGTGCTCGGCGAGCAGCTCACCGTTCGACCACACCAGCAGCGCGGCGCTGACCGCTTGTTCGGCCGTGGAGTGCGCGAGGTCGTAGTGCGCACAGCCGGGGACGTCTGCGTACGTGATCCACAGGTCGTAGCCGGTCATGAAGAGATCCAGGTCGAACTGAACGCTCAAGCCGAGCAGCTCGCTGCGACCGTTGTCGTCGACACCGGCGAAGGCCTCGTCCAGTGCCAGCAGACGCGGGGCGTGCGGGTCGGCCGAGTCCAGCATGACGTGCGCCGCGGCGAACAAAGGAAGGTGCAGCGAAACCGACTGCTCGCCACCGGACAGCGCGCTGTGCCGCGCGACGGTAAGGCGGTCTTCCTTGCCCTCACCGCTGATGAGGGTGAACGAGAACACGCGCCACTGCCTGTAGTCGAGCGCCGAGGACAGGATTTCCGGGTACGAGCGTTCGGGGTGCGCCGCGCGGGCGGTACGGATCTGGGTCGCGAAATGAGCTCGCAGAGTAGCGAGTTCATCGACGCCGAGGGCCGACGCATCTCGATCCAGCAGCTTGGAGATCGCCCGCGAGCTGTCGTCGAGGTTGTCGGCGAGCACCCAGTGAACGCCGATGGTGTTGCCCGAGGACATCCGACGCTCACGCATCTCCGTGCCCATCTGTGCGATCAACACGCGTGCATCGACCGTGCGCTCGTGGATCTGCTGAGCCAATCCGGTCAGCAGGGCATCTTCGAGAATGCGACGCTCGGATTCGGTGAGCAACTGCTCCTGATCGCCACGAGCATCGTGGATCCGCGTTGCGAATTCACCGATCGACGAATAGCCCTGATCGTCCTGCACTCGTACGACGGTCAGTCCGTCCGGTGCATCCCACTGCAGGCGGTAGTCCTGTCCGGCCGCTGCGAGTTGGGCGTCGAAGTCCTGCAACGCCGAGGTCAGTGCCGTGCGGGTTGCCTTGCGGGCTCCGTCGGTGACGCGTACCGCCGAGGTCGCAGCCTCGAGCGCTCGGTACAACTTGTCGACGTCTTCGGGGAGGACGGGCGGGTGGGCCGCGTCCTCGCTGCGGTCTTCGTTCTGGATGCGGTAGACCAACTGATCGGGGCTCATCCACGCCGCTGAACTTGCCGGCCAGCTCAGATGTTCCTTGACGCCCAACAACTCGAGAAGGTCCGGGCGAGCATAGGGTGCGAGTCGCTCTGCATCACTGCGGGTTTCGGTCAGGGTGTGACGCAACGTCTCGACGGCGGTGTTGTACGCACCCTCTGCCGTGCCGATCTGGAGGACGGCGGCGTCGTACGCCTTTCGCGCAGCACGCTGTTCGACCTTGCATTCTTCGATCTTCGCGCGGGCTTTTGCCAGGTCGAGGTCGATCTGCTCGGCGCTGGCCCCGAGGGTGTCGCGCAGTGTCTCGAGGCGCTGGACCTGCTGAAGCAGACTCTCCTCGGCGATGGCGGCTTCCTCGGCGAATTCCTCCGCATTGGCGCGTGATTCGTCGAGACGGTCGCGAGACTCGCGTTCGAGTTCGACTTCCTTGGCATGTTCGCGTCGGCAGCGCAGCGCCAGTTCGCCCTGCTTCTCGAAATGACGGATCGCCGCCGCGAGGGAGTCGAGTTCACGGCCGATATGCGGGGTCCGGTGCTGCGACGCCGTCGCCCGGAGTTGCTTTTCCTTCGCCGCGAGATCGGCGATCGCCGCATCGAGTTCGCGTTGTGCCGTTTCCGTGGCCTCCGAGCGAGTGCGGAGTGCACCGGCGGATTCGGTGACAGTTTTGAGTGCGCGGAGGATCGACCCTGTCTTCGGCAATTCCTTTGCCGCAGAGTTGATTCGGCTCAGCTGCTCGTTGGTCTGCGTCACCAGTGCCTTGGCTGCATCGACTGCCGCGGCAAGTTCTTCCAGAGCCGCGTCGATCTCGGTGATCCGAGCTTCGCGTCGACGCGCCCGCGCTGTCGTGCCGATGTACTCGGCGTCGGCCTTGACGTGCCGGCCACGCGCGACGCCCTGCCAGAAGCGCCCGTCGACGCTGATCGCGACGCTGGCATCGGAGTCGCCCGGTGCCTCGACGAGACTGATCGACGCGAGAATGTCCTGTACCCGAGCGTCGGGTACGTCGGCATTGCCTTCGACCTCGAGGACGTCGGCCAGCGTTCGTCCCTTCGGGCGCTGCTTGACCGGCAGAGCGGTCAGGAACTGCTCACTGACGTGATCGGGAATCGTTTCGTCGGGGCAGACCCAGCCGTCCAGCAGATTTGCCGCCTGGAGTGCGGATTCGATTCCCGTGGCCACGTCTGGTTCGACGGAATCGGCGAAGCGCACCAGCTGCCACAGCGGTGCCCCACCCAGATCGCTGCGGTTGTCGGTGCGTGCGTGGAAGGCCGGCGGAGCGTCGTCGTGTTCCGCCGAGACGGCCTTGCGCTCGGATTTCAGAGCTGCGATGGAGGCGTGTGATGCAGATATTTCAGCTTCGGCCTCACGACGTCGCTCGCGCAGCGTCTCGGTGCCTGCCTCGGTGTGCTCGGTGAGAACTGCGGACAGCGCCGGAGCGTCCTCGTCGCCGACCTCGGCGAGCGCCGCGTCGAGAGCCTCGAACAGCGACGTGTCCGCGCCGACAGCCGAAAACAGGGAGGAGTGATCGGTCCACCACGCGCGCAGCCCACTGGCGCACTGACTGCGTGCGAGTTCCACGGCAGCTTCGCCCTCGAGCACAGCGGCCTTGGACGCTTCGAGCAGCTCTTGTCCACGGCGCGAGCTGTTTTCGGCCCGGGTTCGTTCGGTAGCGGCCTTCTCGACGGTCGCGAGCGCAGTGCGGACGACGCGTACGTCGCCGTCACGCTCCTCGGCATGGCCACGCACTGCTGCGGTGATCTGGTCGCTGCGTGAGCCGTCGGGCAGGGGAGTCCAGACGATGCCGGCGTCCTCGGCGGCTGCCTGCAGTTCGTCCTCGGCACGTGAGAGTGCCTCGGCTGCACGCTTGACCGACGATGCAGCCTTGTCGGCTTCGTCGCCGCGCTGCGCGAGTGCAGCCTGCGCCTTCCTCGACTTGTCTGCCTGTTGCTCGGTCGAGAGCTTGAGCGTCGAGACGGCCTGGGCGAGATCGTCGAGCTGCTGTTTGCCTTCGTAGGCGCTCGAGCGTTGCAACGCCTCGACATTGGCGCGCGCGTTCTCGAGTGCCTGCTCGGCCTGGTTGAAGCGCTCCTCGGCTGCTGCCCGGGCTTCACGGCTGCGGGTCTGGGCTAGCGACGACTCGTCCATGGCGGCAACGCCTCTGGTGACCGCTGCGAGGCGGGTGCTGACCTGTTCGATCTCTCCGCGCGACTGCTGACGCAGGTACTTGGTGTAGACGCCGATGAAACTCTGCGCTGCCTGATCGGCGGCTGCGAGCCCCTCGAGCGCGCGGCCGACCTCTTCCATATCGCTGAACGAACGCGCAGCTTCGAGGACGAGTTGGTCGTCGAGTGGACGGAGGCCGTCGGTGAGCGCTTGCGAAAGGCCCTTCGGATCAAGGTTCTTCGCGAGCTGGGGACGGCGAAGCGTGAGAATGAGATTGATCAGCTGGTCGTAGCGCTGCACTCCGAGACCGAACATTCGCGCGTCGATCGCGGTGCGGTAGTCGAGGGGACGGTCGGTGATGGAATCGCTGCCGAGTTGTTCGGCCAACTGCTTCTTGGTGAGAGGACGATCGTCGTTGCCGATCAGCGAGAAGTCGACTCCGACGCGGCCGTCGGCGACGAAGTACCAGCGGGTGACCTTGTCGTTGGTGCGGGTTGCCCGCATGCCGATGCCCACGGTCACCGACTCGGGATCTTCGAGGGAGCCGCGGCAGAACTCCATCCACACGTAGGAGTGCGCGCTGTCCTGGCCCCGGTAGAGCAGGTTGGACTTCATCGTGCGCTCTTCACCGGCGAAGGGGTTGAGGCGCCGCGGTTCGATGCGGCCGTCGAAAACGAACGGGAACAAGACCTCGAGGGCCTTGGTCTTACCGGATCCGTTTGGCCCTCGTAGGACCAGTCGACCGTCGGCGAACGAGAACTCCTGGTCTCGGTAATCCCAGAGGTTGATGATTCCAGCCCGAGTAGGTCGGAAGCGGGCGTTGCTCATACGTTCTCTACCTCTGATAGTTCGCCGTTGGTGGAAGATTCGGGGCCGAATTCGTCGACCGGATCCGGTGCGGAGTTGTCTACCGCGAAGTCGATCTGAGGATCGCGTTCGCGTACGGAGACCACGACGTCGCGGTACCGGGCAAGGACGGGCAACACCAGTACGCCGCCGTCGACCGCATGCGTCAGGCGCAGACGTTGCAGCAACCCGAGCGCCTGCTTGCGCAGCCCGTTGTGATCGGCCTGCCATTGCGCTGCAAACGTGCGACCGAACTGGTCCACCAACTCGGTGACCTTGTCGGCGAGCCAGTCGTCGCCGATCATCGGGTACGTGACGGGTTCCGGGGGCTCGGCCGGTTCGCCGGCGGGCAGCACGAAATCGTCGTCCTCGTCGGCGAGGTCCTCGAAGATCCCGGCCTCGGGGATGGCGGCATCGAGTTGTTCGATCAGGTGATCGTCCGACACGTGCGGGATCGGAAGTTTCGGCAGCTCCGTCGCGTCGACGTCGAGTACGCGGTCGGCAATCTCGCCGGCGAGGAGTAGCGCTACCTGGGCGATCGTTCCGGTGCTCGGGAAGCGGACGTCGGAGAGGCGACCGGTGGGATCGATCATCGCGATTCCCTCGGCGCGACGCTCGGCCACCAACCCCGTCAGTAGTTCGACTTCCGACGCGGTCTTGGGCTGCGCCAAGGCGATCAATTCGTGCTGATCGAGTTCACCCGCCAGTACGACCGGCCGCTCGACCAGAGCCCGACGCACTCGGCGTCCGATCTCTTTCGCGTCCACAGGAATTCCGTCGTCCTCGGCAGCGCTCGAGGTCTCCGTGGCCAGGAGTCCGCGGATGGAGTGCAGGTGCTGCAGTGCGCGCGGCGGACGGAACAGGGCTACGACGACGGAACGGTCGATGTCGTAGAGCGCTTCTCCCGCTTCGGGATTGGACGCCCAGCCGTTTGCGTCACCGTCGGCGAGTGCGATGGCGCCTCTGACGCCGAGCCAGCCCACTGCGTCGACGAAGGCGTCGCGGTCCGACGCACGATCGGTGGAGAGTTCGACGCCGTCGACTTGTGCAGCGTCGGCCGCGACGTGATCGGCCAACTCCGACAACGTGATCTGGTTCCCGGCGCGGCCCAACGCGGCCAGGCACAGTGCCAGGTAGGCGTAACGCGTGCGATCGAAGGTTCGCTCGGAGGCAGTTCGGGCCGGTGCCGACGGGTTGAGTCGATCCGACACCGTGAACAGGCGCGCGGCGGTCTCCGTCACCTCGAGGCGGTAGCCGAACAGTTCGAGTAGGTCGTCACGCAGCTCGGTGGCCCAACGGCGCAAGAGCGGCAACGCAATTCGATCCGGGTACGTCGAGGTGATCAGGTGGTTGGACAGGATCACTCGCGCCGCGCGTTGATACGAGTCGAGGGCAAGGGGCGTGATCTCGCGAGCTCTCATCGAACACTGACCTCGATGCCGTCGAGGTGCATACGCCCGCGGGCGGTCTTGATGGTGGTCGAACCGTCCGAGGGACTGAGCGTCAGCTTCACCCCGTTCTCACTACCGGTGGAGCTCTTGACGCGTCCCACCACCGGAACGCGCGCGGTCAGTGCTGCATTGAGCAGACTCAGCAAAACTTCGGTCTCCTGCTCGTTGAGTTCACGCTGATAGACGCCGTTGGACGCGAGTGATTGCGCCGCGGCGCTGCGCGTACGTTGCGCTGCCAACTGCTCTTCGCGTAGGCGGCGGATGCTGCCGTCGTTGCGGGCGACCTTGCTCGGCAATCCTGGTGAGGGCGGGCGGCCGGTTTCGGCGAGTGTTCGCGCGATCTCGACCGGCGGTGCCTCCCACCACGAACGTGAGTGAGAAATGATGTCGGCGTCCGGATGCACCATCGAGAGGTGGCGTGGACGGCCGAGGTCGAACACTGCCTGGAACAGAGCATGAGCTGCGTCTTCGGACGGCGTGGCGGCGAACCAGCCGGCGAGGTGCCGGAGCTGGCTCTCGCGGCTGACGCCGCCGCGACGGGTTTCCGTGACGCGGCGAAGGAGCGCCAGAACCGCGGCGATCGCGCTCATCGTGCCCTCACGTAGACGCTCGGACTCGCTGATCCCCGATTCCGCGGAGACGAACCAGGCGGTCAATCCTCGCCAACGCGCAGCCCAGTCGTCTTCGCGTTCGGTGATCGGGACGAACACCCGTTCGTCACTGGCGGCGGCGAGGCGGATCATGCGATCGACCCCGGTGGATTCGACGTGCTCGATCGCTTCCTTGAGCTTGGGGGCGTAGCGCGCCAGATCGGAGCTGAACTCCCGCATGTGCGTGAGCAGAGCGTCCTTGTGCGTGAGGAAAGCCTGCGGAGTGATCTCCGTGGTCCGTACGAGGTCGCCGAGGGTCAGATAGAAGTGCGCGGCTCGATCGGCCATGTCGGAGAGCGTCGAGTCGAGGCGCTTGAGCTTGCGGAAGATCAGGTCGCCGTCGGAGCTTCGGTTGGCCTCGGCGAGTTCGGACATGTCTGCGAGCAGGTCCGGCAGAGCGAGGCGCGAGAGCGAGGCCGAGTCCAGGCGTGCGGCGAGAACGTCTTCGACTGATCGATAGACCTGGTATCCGGCCTGACCGAACTGGTAGACGAAGTGGCGATTGCGGTACTCGGCCAGCGTGGCCGCGCGGGTGCCGTCGTAGCTGCGCTCGAGGATCTCCCACACATGGAGCTGATCCAACAGGGGAGTGACCTCTGCTGCCGACAGATCGGCCGCCGGATCTGATTCACCGATCTTCTCGAGGATTTGCGCGACGGCTCCGGCATGCAGCAGGACGGTGTAGTTGGCGCGAGCATGGTCGAAGGCACGAAGTACCCAGAGGTACTCGGCCCGTTTTTCCGCGATCGTGAACGAAAACAGCTTCAGTCGATTGGTGTCGGCGTACGCGGCGTAATCGGGCGCACTCGTTTCTTCCACCATGACAGGGTAGGCGAGAGACGCCCCCTCTTTTTCCTACGGGCGATCCGTAGCAGGGGATGCGGCGCGTCGCCACTGCGATTCGTTCTCGATCATCCATGTGAGCAGGTGCTCGGCCGCCGCCTCGTCGGAGTCCGGGCCGACCAGCAGATCGGCGAACGCTTGGCTGGGGGCGACGATGCGGATGCCGTCGCGGGTGAGCAATCGGTCGAAGGCAGACGGTGAGAGGGGAGCGGTGATCCACACGTCACCGCCGGATTCCACACGCCGTAGTCCGAGAGCGTCGGCGAACTGATCGACGTTGTCGGCATGGAAGTGGGCACGTCGAGTGGGCGCGTACCGAGCAAAGGGTGCCGCCGCTATCGATGCGGTACCGGCGTAGATGTGACCGCTGAGCTGACGCAGTTGATCGAATAGTGCTTCCAACCCGTCCGGCGCGTGAAAGCCGTGAGGCGTCGGCGCTTTGGCGCCGGCTTCGGCCGCCCATTCACGAAGCATCTTCGGCCAGCGGACGTCACCGATCCCGCCGCGGGGGAGCCTGGTCACCAGTTCACGATCCGACAGTGTCTGAACCACCCGATAGGTTGCTCCCGTCGACGCACCGGCCAGGCGCACCAAGGCAGTGATCGCCAGTGGCGCCGCGAAATCGGCAAGTGCACGCACGACCCGAGCTGACGGATCGCCCGTCAGTTGTCCGGAAGGACGTCCGGGCCCCCGCCACGGATCGGCGTCGGCTCCGCGTCCACGCACCCAGACGGCGGGTCGATCAGCGGTCAACGACACATTGCCCGTGGCGTCTGCGTACGAGATCGCGTGGGAATCGAGCTGCCGGCGGACCGGCTCGGACAGATATTTTGCGCACACGAAGCCGGGTTGACCGGTGGGGAAGCGATCGGCGATACCGGGAACGTCGCTGCTCAGGACACCGTGAGCGGCGTAGACGCCGAATTTGGCCACCGCGCCGTCAGGGGAGCGGAGGTCGAGTCGAAGTGGCGCCTCGGACAGGTCGGGGGAGCGCTGCGTCGACAAAGACCAGGTAGGAGGCAAATTTTCTTCGATGACGGCAACCGATCGCCGAAAAATGTCGATCGGCCGTTCCGGTTCCGACTCAGATTCGCTCATGTTCCAATGGTATCAATATCTGTCGACGACGGAAACACAAGATTTTCCGAATAATGTTCGCCCTGTCAGCCTCGCGACAACGGTGGTCGCTTTCGCCGACAAACTCACTACCTACACAACTTCAATTCCAAATTGCCGAGACCGATCAGCGTTGCTTCGGCATGATCAGGGGCGCGACGACGGCGAGCAGTAGTGCGGGGATCAGGAAGCTCGCGGCAGGCGAAGAGTCGTAGATCGGTGTCAGGGCCAGGGGAGCAAGAGCGGCGCCGCCGAAGCGCATCGCTTGGACGACGGACACGGCGCCGCCGCGATTGGGCCCCGCGGATCCGAGCACCGCCGCGTTGACGCCGACAAGGACGAACTGGCTCGCGACGCCTGCGACAAACCATGCGATCGCGATCACCGGCACCAAGCCGGCAAGGCCGACGACGGAGACCAGAACTGCTCCGCCCAGTGCACCGATCATCACGGAGGAGCGTGCGCCGATGCGATCGATGAGGATTCCGATGCGCCGGGCCGAGAGGATGCCGGCCACGCCGAAGACGGTGAGCAGTAGGCCGCGGACGGTGGGGGACAGCCCGAACTCGTCTTCGAAGCGGAAGGCGAGCAGGAAGCTCAGTCCACCGAGGGCGCCCCAGCCGAGCAATGCAGCGATACCGATGCGGAGCACTTCGGGGCGTAATGCATCGCGGAGACGGGCGGGAGTGGTCGCTGCCGGTGCTTCGGACTTCGGGAGTCCGACGGCTCCCAGGATACCCGCGACCACTGCGATGACGAGAAAGGCCAGACGCCAGTCGAATTCGGCCGCCAGTCCGCCGATCAACGGAGCCGACGACTGCCCTGCAGCCTGGAATGCGCCGAAGGCGCCAAGGGCTCGACCCAATCGAGCCTGCGGAGTTGCGGCCGCCAACGAAGCAAGCAGCAGCGGCGTGGTGAATGCGTTCGCGGATCCCTGCAGTACCCGGGCGGCCAGGAAGATCTCGAGTGTCGGGGCGAGGAAGCATGCCAACGACGCGAAGACGTAGACGCCGTATGCGATCCGCACCGTCCGGACCTTGCCCCACCGCGTCCCGAGCGTCCCCGACACCAACATCAGAGCGGCGAAGGGGAGCAGGTACGCGGTGAGGGAGGAGGCGGCCGCCGACGGGCCGACCCCTAGATCGTCACCGATCTCGGGGAGGATCGAGGCAACCACGCCGCCGCCGAACGGGCCGAGGAACCCGCCGGCGTACAGCGCGATCAGTTGAAGCCGGAGGCGCAGTGGGCGCTGTGTACTTCCACCTTCTTCTGGAGTGTTCTTGCTCACAGTCCGAAGCTGCCGGGGCCTCGCCGTCTGAGGTAGCGCTCGAATTCCGCGGCGATGGCGTCGCCGTCGATCTTGGAGATTGCTTCGCTGATGTCGGTTTCGGCGTCTCCCCGCTCTTCCAGGGTGCGCACGTATTCGCCGATTTCCTCGTCGTCCGCAGTCATTTCGTTGACCGCTTCCTCCCAATCCTCCGACTGAGCTGGGAGTTCACCGAGGGGGACCTCGATGTCGAGAACATCCTCGACTCGTTGAAGGAGGGCCACTGTGGCCTTCGGGTTGGGTGGCTGCGAGACGTAGTGCGGAACCGCTGCCCAGAACGAAATAGCGGGTACACCAGCACGAACGCACTCGTCCTGAAGAACTCCGGTGATGCCTGTCGGGCCTTCGTATCGGGTCTGTTCGAGGTTGAATCGTGCCGCGGATTCGCTGCTGTACGCCGTGCCCGTGACCGGCACCGGGCGGGTGTGCGGAGTATCGGCGAGCAGGGCGCCGAGGATGACCACCGTCTTGACGTTCAGTTGGTCGATCAACTCGAGCAGATCCTCGCAGAAACTACGCCACCGCATGTTGGGTTCGATCCCGCGAAGAAGGACGATGTCGCTCTCACTGCCTGGAGGCGAACAGACCGACAAACGTGTTGCCGGCCAAACGATTTCGCGAGTGACACCGTCGACCTGACGGACCGTGGGACGGTTGACCTGGTAGTCGTAGTAGTCCTCGGAATCGAGTTCGGCGAGCGGCTGGGCATCCCAGATCAGCTCGAGATGTTCGACCGCACCGCTGGCTGCGTCACCGGCGTCGTTCCAGCCCTCGAAAGCTGCAACGAGGATGGGATCACGTAGGACAGGGATGTCGCCCTCGAGGCGGTCGCTGCTGTCGACGGCAAAGCCGTCAGGGCTCTCGAAGGCCGCGGAATCGTCGAAATCGACCGGGCCGTCGGGAGTGACGGGGAACTCACTTGGACTCACCCACCCAGCCTACGGCCAGAGCTTGTCGGTGCGCCCACTACTCTGGACGGCATGTCTGCCCCATTTAACTCTGCCCTGCTTGATGCGCTGAAACAGCGCGTTGTCATCGGCGACGGAGCGATGGGCACCATGTTGCAGGCCGCGGACCTCACCCTGGACGACTTCCTCGGCCTCGAGGGGTGCAATGAGATCCTCAACGACACCCGTCCCGACGTGCTCAAAGACATCCACCGTGCGTACTTCGCCGCTGGTGCCGATGCCGTCGAGACCAACACCTTCGGTTGCAACCTGCCCAACCTCGCCGACTACGACATCTCTCACCGGATCCGCGAACTCGCGGAAAAAGGCACTGCTCTCGCCCGTGAAGTAGCGGACGAGATGGGACCAGGCCGCGACGGCATGGCCCGATTCGTACTCGGCTCGATGGGACCGGGAACCAAGCTCCCCAGCCTCGGACACGCACCGTACGCAGTCCTTCGTGACGCGTACACCGAAGCTGCGCTCGGCATGATCGACGGTGGCGCCGACGCCATCCTCGTCGAAACCTGCCAGGACCTGCTTCAGGTAAAGGCTGCCATTCTCGGCAGTCAGCGCGCGATGGAGCAACTCGGACTGCGGTTGCCGATCATCACGCACGTGACGGTAGAGACAACTGGAACGATGCTCCTGGGCAGTGAGATCGGTGCGGCGCTGACGGCACTCGAGCCACTCGGTATCGACATGATCGGCCTGAACTGTGCCACCGGGCCGGCCGAGATGAGCGAACATCTCCGGCACCTGTCCAAGTACTCGACGCTGCCGGTGTCGGTCATGCCCAATGCCGGTCTGCCGCAGCTCGGCCCCAAGGGCGCCGAGTACCCGCTGACCGCCGACGAATTGGCCGAAGCCCTCAGTGGTTTCGTTTCCGAGTTCGGACTCGGCCTCGTAGGCGGCTGCTGCGGTACGACACCCGAGCACATCAGCGCGGTCGCCGACGCGGTCCGTCAGGTCGAGAAGGCCCAGCGCACCCCGATCCACGAGCCGAGTACCTCTTCGCTGTACTCGGCGGTGCCGTTCGAGCAGGACGCCAGCATCCTGATGATCGGTGAACGCACGAACTCCAACGGCTCCAAGGCTTTCCGCGAGGCAATGCTCTCCGCGGACTACCAGAAGTGCCTGGACATCGCCAAGGACCAGACCCGCGACGGCGCACACATGCTCGACCTCAACGTCGACTACGTGGGCCGCGACGGTGCCGCCGACATGTCGGAACTGGCCAGCCGTCTGGCGACGTCCTCGACGCTGCCGATCATGCTCGACTCCACCGAGCCTGCCGTGTTGCAGGCCGGTCTCGAACACCTCGGTGGCCGCTGCGCTGTCAACTCCGTCAACTACGAGGACGGCGCCGGCCCCGAATCGCGTTTTCACAAGATCATGACGTTGGTCAAGGAGCACGGCGCGGCAGTCGTCGCCCTGACCATCGACGAAGAGGGCCAGGCTCGCACAGCCGAGACCAAGGTCGCCATCGCCAAGCGTCTGATCGAGGACATCAAGGGAAACTGGGGACTCGCCGAGTCCGACATCATCGTCGACGCCTTGACCTTCCCCATCTCCACCGGTCAGGAAGAGGTGCGACGCGACGGCATCGAGACCATCGAAGCGATCCGTCAGCTCAAGGCTGCGTACCCGGAACTGCACTTCACCCTGGGTATCTCGAACATTTCGTTCGGTTTGAACCCGGCGGCACGGCAGGTCCTCAACTCGGTGTTCCTGCACGAGTGCACCGAGGCCGGTCTGGACACGGCGATCGTTCACGCGTCCAAGATTCTGCCGATGGCGCGAATTCCGGACGAGCAGCGTGAAACCGCACTCGACCTGGTCTACGACCGTCGTAGCGAGGGCTACGACCCGCTGCAGAAGCTGATGGCTCTGTTCGAGGGTGTCTCGGCTGCGTCGGCGCGCGAGTCCCGTGCGCAGGAACTCGCCGGACTTCCGTTGTTCGACCGGCTCGAGCGTCGTATCGTCGACGGCGAGCGCAACGGCCTCGACGACGATCTCACCGAAGCGATGACGGTCAAGTCCCCGATCGAAATCATCAACGAGACACTGCTTTCGGGCATGAAGACCGTCGGTGAACTGTTCGGTTCCGGACAGATGCAGTTGCCGTTCGTTCTGCAGTCCGCCGAGGTCATGAAGGCAGCAGTTGCGTTCCTCGAGCCGCACATGGAAGCGACGGACGACGACGGCAAGGGCCGCCTCGTCATTGCGACGGTCAAGGGCGACGTCCACGATATCGGCAAGAACCTTGTCGACATCATCTTGAGTAACAACGGTTACGACGTCGTGAACCTCGGCATCAAGCAGCCCATCGCGACCATTCTCGATGCTGCGATCGAGCACAAGGCCGATGTCATCGGCATGTCCGGACTGCTCGTGAAGTCGACAGTGGTCATGAAGGACAACCTCAAGGAACTGAACTCTCGCGGTGTCTCGGAACAGTTCCCGGTTTTGCTGGGTGGTGCCGCGCTGACGCGTTCGTACGTCGAGAACGATCTGCAGGAGGTGTACGAGGGCGACGTCAGCTATGCCCGCGACGCTTTCGAGGGTCTGAACTTGATGGACCAGATCATGACGACCAAGCGCGGCGGCGGCCCGGCGCCGGACAGCCCGGAGGCCATCGCTGCTCGCGAGAAGGCTGCCGAGCGTAAGGCTCGTCACGAGCGTTCCAAGCGCATCGCCGAAAAGCGTAAAGCTGCAGCGGTTCCCGTCGTCCTGCCGGAGCGTTCCGATGTCGCTACCGACATTGCGGTGCCGACACCGCCGTTCTGGGGCTCGCGCATCGTCAAGGGCATCTCTCTGTCCGAGTACTCGGGGCTGCTCGACGAGCGCGCTCTCTTCCTCGGCCAGTGGGGCCTTCGCGGTCAGCGCAAGGGCGACGGTCCGACGTACGAGGAACTGGTCGAGTCGGAAGGCCGTCCGCGGCTCCGGTACTGGCTCGATCGGCTGACGTCCGAGGGCATTCTCGCGCACGCCGCGGTTGTGTACGGCTACTTCCCGGCGATCTCGGAGGGCGATGACGTCATCGTGCTCACCGAACCGAAACCGGATGCACCTGAACGGTTCCGGTTCACCTACCCGCGTCAGCATCGCGACCGTTTCCTGTGCATCGCTGACTTCGTGCGCTCGCGTAAGGAAGCAGAAGCGACCGGTCAGGTCGACGTTCTTCCGTTCCAGTTAGTGACGATGGGTCAGCCGATCGCGGACTTCGCCAACGAGTTGTTCGCGTCGAACTCGTACCGTGATTACCTCGAGGTTCATGGAATCGGCGTCCAACTCACGGAATCTCTGGCCGAGTACTGGCATCGACGCGTTCGTGAAGAGCTTGTGCTCCCCGAGGGGCATACCGTCGCGGAGCAGGACCCGACCGAGGTTGCCGGCTACTTCGATCTCGAGTACCGCGGCGCTCGTTACTCGTTCGGATACGGCGCGTGCCCGGACCTCGAGGATCGTGCCAAGTTGGTGGCGTTGCTCGAACCCGAGCGAATCGGCGTCGAATTGTCCGAAGAACTGCAGCTGCATCCCGAGCAGTCCACGGACGCTTTTGTCCTGCACCACCCGGAAGCAAAGTATTTCAATGTCTGAGTTGTTGACCGAGGTATCCGAATCGACCCTCGGTGGTGTCCTGTGGGACATGGACGGCACCCTGCTCGATTCGGAGAAGCTGTGGGACATCGCGCTTCGTGAGTTGTCCCTACGCCTGGGCGGACCGATGACGGAAGCGACACGCATCGCCGTCATCGGTGCGTCGAGCCCCTTCGCTCTGGCGACGGTGTTCGACGCGCTCGGCCTGGAGAAGCATCCCGATGCCGTCGCCGAGGCGAAGGACTGGATGTACACCCGCGTCGGCGATCTGTTCGAGGACGGCGTGACCTGGCGGCCGGGTGCTCGCGATGCACTGGCGACCGTGCGTGACGGTGGTCTGCGTTCTGCACTGGTCACCAACACCGAGCGAGTACTGGTCGATCGGGCACTCGGCATGCTCGGCCGTGAATTCTTCGACCACTCGGTGTGCGGCGACGAGGTTCCCAACGGAAAACCGGCGGCGGATCCGTACCTGCGCGGAGCGCATCTGCTCGGACTCGAACCGGCGCAGTGCCTCGCCATCGAAGACTCGCCGACCGGTACTGCGTCGGCAAGCGCCGCGGGTTGCGCGGTGCTCGTCGTTCCGTGTGAGGTCGATGTCCCGGCGGGTCCAGGACGCGTGTTTCGAGAGTCTCTGGTGGACTTGTCCATTCACGATCTTCACGACGTTCACTCGAGCGCGGCACGTTAGGCTGGATTTGCTGTGGCTATTCCGAAAATTGTTCTGTTCTACCAGTTCACGCCATTGGCGGACCCGGAAGCGATCAAGCTGTGGCAGCACAGCCTGGCCGAGTCCAACAACCTGACGGGCCGGATCATCGTCTCGCCTCACGGAATCAATGCGACGGTCGGCGGAGACATCGAGGATGTCAAGCGATACGTCCGCGGAACGCGTGGCTACGAGCCGTTCCGTACCGCTGACATCAAGTGGTCGGACGGACTCGGAAACGACTTCCCTCGCCTCAGCGTCAAGGCTCGCTCGGAGATCGTGACGTTCGGAGCCCCCGACGAGCTGAAAGTCGACGAGAACGGTGTTGTCGGTGGCGGAGTTCATCTGGCGCCCAAGGAACTACACGAACTCGTCGACAGTCGCGGTGACGACGTTGTGTTCTTCGACGGCCGCAACGCCTTCGAAGCCGAGATCGGCCGCTTCCGGGATGCGGTAGTTCCGGACGTCGCCACCACCCGCGATTTCGTCGACGAACTCGACAGTGGAAAATACGACCATCTCAAGGGCAAAGCCGTAGTCACGTACTGTACTGGCGGAGTGCGCTGTGAGGTGTTGTCTTCGCTGATGCGCTCACGTGGCTTCGACGAGGTCTACCAATTGGACGGCGGAATCGTCCGTTACGGCGAGACTTTCGGCGACCGGGGCCTCTGGGACGGCTCCCTGTACGTGTTCGACAAGCGGATGAACATCGAGTTCTCATCCGAAGCCAAGACACTCGGCGTGTGTGTCGATTGTGGTACTCCGACACCGCGGTACCGCAATCGGATCGACGGCGACGGCCGCACCCTCGAATTGCTCTGCGAGAGTTGTTCACCAGACCTCGAGCAGGACTGAGTAGTGCCCAAGGCTCCGTTGCCGATCCGAAACGGTCTCGGACCCGACCGGTTGCGGATGCCGGCGGAGTCGTCGGCGCATACCGTCCTCGAGCATCTGATCGGCGAGCACCCGGGGGAGCGGGACCTGTGGGCGGACCTCGTGAATGCCGGAGACGTCGTCGACGAGCACGGGCGGAAGATCACGAGCCGAACGCCCTATCAGCCGACCCGTTTCGTGTACTTCTACCGCGAGCCGGCCCCCGAGATTCCGGTTCCGCACGAGATCGAGATCTTGTACCGCGACGACTCCATTCTCGTGATCGACAAACCGCACTTCCTGGCGACCATTCCACGGGGAGCGCACATCGTCGAAAGCGCCGTCGTGCGACTGCGTCGTGATCTGGATCTTCCGGATCTTGCGCCCGTTCATCGCCTCGACCGAATGACGGCGGGCGTCATCGTGTTCACGGTGACACCGGACCTACGACGGCCGTACCAGGAACTTTTTGCCGAGCAGCGGATCGTCAAGGAATACGAGGCGATTGCAGGGTTCGATCCGGAACTGACTTTCCCTCGCACGGTGCGTAGCCGCATCAACAAAGTTCACGGCGAGATGACGGCTACCGAGATCGATGGCGAGCCGAACAGTGAGACTTCGATCGAACTGATCGAGACGATCACCGACTCGGCCGGCCGGACTCTCGGTCGATACAGGTTGCTCCCACGGACCGGCCGTACCCATCAGCTTCGGCTGCACCTCAACTCGCTGGGCGTCCCGATCGTCGGTGACAATTACTACCCCGAGTACCTTCCCGCGGTGCCCGGCGACTTCTCGACTCCGTTGCGATTGTTGGCGCGGGCGTTGGAATACCCGGATCCGATCACCGGGCAGACTCGCAGGTTCGTGAGTTCGCGCAGCCTCGACGCAGGCCTGTGAACACCGCTGTTCGTGGGCGTGTGCAAACCGCTTCCGTCCTCGTGAAAGAATGTGTACCCGTGAAGACCTTCGAATCCTTGTTCGCCGAATTGACCGAGCGTGCTGCTACTCGCCCCGAGGGGTCCGGCACTGTCGCCGCCCTCGACGCCGGTGTGCATGCTCAGGGCAAAAAGGTCATCGAGGAAGCCGGTGAAGTGTGGATCGCTGCGGAATACCAGAGCGATGAGCAGCTAGCCGAGGAAATTTCCCAGCTGCTGTACTGGACGCAGGTGTTGATGGTCGGTCGCGGACTGACCCTCGAGGACGTGTACCGACATCTGTGATCGGAGCTGACCAGCGAGATGTTCGCCATCTCGCTCGTCCAGGGCTTCCGATTCATGTCGTCTCACGTCACCCACACCTTCCGAAAGGACATCCACCATGCTGCGCGTAGCAGTTCCCAACAAAGGCTCACTGTCCGAGTCCGCCGCCGAAATTCTCAGCGAGGCCGGCTACCGTCGACGCACCGATTCCCGTGATCTGACGGTCCTCGATCCTGCCAACCAGGTCGAGTTCTTTTTCTTGCGTCCCAAGGACATTGCGATCTACGTCGGCTCCGGTGAGCTGGATCTCGGCATCACTGGTCGTGATCTCGCCGGCGACTCGGGCGCTCCCGTATCCGAGCGTCTGTCACTGGGCTTCGGCCGTTCGTCGTTCCGCTACGCAGCACCGGCAGGCAAGGACTGGGCCGTTGAGGATCTGTCCGGCCTGCGCATTGCGACGTCGTACCCGAACCTTGTCCGCAAGGACCTCACCGATCGTGGACTCGACGCAACCGTCATCCGTCTCGACGGAGCAGTGGAGATTTCGATTCAGCTCGGTGTCGCCGACGCGATCGCCGACGTGGTCGGGTCGGGTCGTACTCTCCGCCAACACAACCTCGTTGCTTTCGGTGAATCGCTCTGCGATTCCGAAGGTGTCCTGATCGAGCGCACCGGCGCTCCGCAAGACGATCCCGCACGCAATCAGCTCATCGAACGCGTACGCGGAATTGTCTTCGCGCAGCAGAATCTGATGATCGACTACGACTGCCCGCGCACCATCCTCGACGACGCCATCAAGATGACTCCGGGTATGGAGTCGCCGACCCTCTCGCCGTTGGCTGACCCCGACTGGGTCGCGGTTCGCGCAATGGTTCCGATCAAGGGACACAACCAGGTGATGGATGCCTTGGCGGAACTCGGCGCCAAGGCCATCCTCGCGTCGAACATCCGCTCGGTACGCGCTTTCTGATCACTGTCTGAATAGATTTACGCGCATTCGCGCCCGTTCCTGGAAATCAGGAACGGGCGCGAATCTGCAAAGTCTGGGCGATACGGCCGACGGCACCCTGCTCGTCGTAGAGCACTCCCGCACACATGCCGACGCCATCCGGACCGGTCGTGGTTTCGGCGGCGACACCGACCCACTCGCCCTCGGGCACACGGAAGATATGCACCGTGAGATCGGTGTTGAGGAACGTCCAGTGCTCAGGGTCGAGCTTGGCGCCGACGCCGTTGGAGATGTCGGCCACCGCGAACAAACGCTCGAGGGCAGACATCTTCTCGCCCTCGACCAGCTCGGGCTTGGGGCGCGCCCAGACCTTCCCGGTTCCCACGCACCCGATCGGAGCAATCCAGGACCAGTCGAGGGTCTTGAGGTAGCCGACGCTCCAGAGACCCTCGAGAACGCCCGGGGCGCCGCTGTCACGGGGTTCGAGCGGGGGATCGACTACGTGGACGACCTCGCCGGTATCGACGGTCTCCATCCGCCATGCCGTACCGCGCGCAACCGCGCGGGCAGATCCGTCGGCGGTGGTTGCCCACAGCTCTGCGACGATCAATTCGATTCGGCGACCGGGGCGTTCGATCCACGACCGGACTTCGAGGTCGGCAATCGGAATAGGCCCGAGAATCTCGACGACGACGCGCGTCAGACGGGTTTCGTCGCGCGCACCACACCGCTCGAGTGCTCGTACCAACAGCGCCGACGGGGGAGCGCCGTGCTGCAGTGTCGGGCCCCAGATGCTGACAGTTGCCTGCGTGCTCGCGAACCGCTCGTGCCCTTCCTCCGTGGTTCCGAGGTAGCGGTAGTACGAACTGTCCGTCATGTTATGAATTCTCCTTTGCAGCAACAGGTTCGGTGCTCATCAGGTCCGGCCAACCTGGATACGGCGGTGGTGTTCCGCCGAACGAGGGGCACAGTGACTTGTGATCGCACCAGTCGCACAGTTTGCCAGGCTTGGGTCTGAAGTCTCCGGTCGCACCTGCTGCGAGAATCGCTTTCCAAATGGCGGAGAGGGTCCGCTCGAATCGAATGAGCTCGTCGTGATCCGGGGCGTACGTCAGAATCGAGCCGGAGGCCAGATAGATCAGGCGCAGTTGCGCGGGAACGATTCCGCGAGTGCGCAGTAGTACGAGCGCGTAGAACTTCATCTGGAAGAGCGCTTTGGACTCGGTGAACTCGCGGGGTGCCTTTCCGGTCTTGTAGTCGACCACCCGCACCTCACCGGTCGGTGCAACGTCTATCCGGTCGACGAAGCCGCGGAGTCGAACGCCGTTCTCCAACTCGGTCTCGACGTAGACCTCGCACGCCTCGGCATCGAATCGAGTGGGATCTTCGAGCGTGTAGTACGTCGCGACGAGCTTGCCGACTTCGCCGAGAAACGCGTCCAGCTCGTCTTCCGGAATCAGATCAGCCGCTTCGGGAGACTCGGCACTGACACGTTCCCACGCGGGACGGACGAGTTCGGCTGCGCGATCGGGAACCCGGTGACCGGTGGGGAGTGCAAACAGCGCTTCCAGGGCCGCGTGGACGACGGTGCCTCTGACCTGGGCTCTGGTAGGTGTTTCCGGAATTCTGTCGACCGCTCGGAACCGGTAGAGCAGGGGGCATTGCTTGTAGTCACCCGCACGCGAAGGAGAGAGCGCCGGCCTACTACGCGGGCGCTCCTGTGATGTTGCACCCGTTGGAGTGGGGGTTGGCAATTCGACAGAGCTCACACCTGGCAGGCTATGCGGTTGGTCCGACAACTCCGTCGGAGCCGGTGGCGAGGACACCGGAAACAAGCGAACAGGGATCATCTGCGCATGGCGAACGAGCTGCAACCAGAAGAAGGCACGACCGAAGTGGATGAGGTTGTGCAGTCCGCTGTCGCCGAGATTCCCGAACAAGAGCTTCCGGAAGCTGATCTCACTGCGCCGGGCAAGCGGCCGTCGGGGCCGTTTCGCGTCGGCGACCGGGTCCAGCTGACCGACGGCAAGGGACGCCACTACACGATCGTTCTCGAGGCGAACCGCGAGTACCACACCCACAAGGGCGGAATCGTTCACAACGATTTGATCGGCGCCGACGAGGGCAGCGTCGTCAAGTCGGTCAACGGCACGCCCTATCTCGCCCTGCGTCCGCTACTGGTCGACTACGTGCTGTCCATGCCGCGCGGTGCACAGGTCATCTACCCGAAGGACGCAGCTCAGATCGTCCACGAAGGCGACGTGTTTCCAGGAGCGCGCGTGCTCGAAGCCGGAGCCGGCTCCGGCGCACTGACGTGTTCACTACTGCGTGCCGTCGGACCCGAGGGCAAGGTCATCTCCTACGAGGTCCGCGACGATCATGCCGAACACGCGGTTCGCAACGTCGAGACCTTCTTCGGTGAACGTCCGCCGAACTGGGAACTGACCATCGCCGATCTGGCAGAGTTCGATCCGGAAGCGCACGGCGGCAAGGTCGATCGCGTCGTACTCGACATGCTGGCTCCATGGGACGTCCTGCCCGCCGTCTCGAAGGCGCTCGTGCCAGGCGGCGTGTTGATCGTCTACGTCGCGACCGTTACTCAGCTCTCGAAAGTCGTCGAAGCGATGCGTGAGCAGGAATGCTGGACCGAGCCACGGTCGTGGGAATCGATCGTGCGCGGTTGGCACGTCGTCGGTTTGGCGGTGCGTCCCGAGCATCGGATGCAGGGCCACACCGCGTTCCTCGTGAGCGCTCGTCGTCTGGCCGAAGGAACGGTCACCCCGAAGCCGCAGCGGCGCGCGGGCAAGGGCTCGAACACGGCAGCCAAGTAGTCACGCGAAAACGACAAGAGCGGCGATCCGGATTCCGGATCGCCGCTCTTGTCGTAGCTGGAAGTTATGCGGTGCAGGAAGCGCGGCCCATTTCCAGGAGCACGCATGCCGAGGTGTCGGACAGCTTCCAGGAGCCGTCTTCGAGCTCCCAGGTCCACGGGGTGGCCGGTGCGGCGCCGTGCGGGCTGACGACGGCGACGTCGGCGGTTGCGGTCTGACCGTCGACCTTGACGTTGTCCACGTTGAACGTGATCGCGTAGGCCGGGTTACCGCCCAGCGCAGCACTCATCGTCTCGATGTTGGCCTGACGCTTGGTTCCGTCGACCACCAGAGCGGTCTTCTCCTCGATCGGCTTGGCCGGATCGATCAGAGCGACGAGCGAAGCGTTGAGCTCCTCGGCCGTCGGAGCCGTTGCAGCAGCGGCAGCAGGCGTCGTAGCGGAAGCCGAGGCCTTGGCCGTGGTGCTCGAGGCGGCGACCGAAGTCGAGCTGGCAGCCGTCGATTCCTTGTTGTCGTCCGAGCTGCATGCACCCATGGTCAGGACGGCAGCGACGGCACAAGCGCTGATGAGAGTCTTGCGGATGATCACAGCGTTACCTTTCGTTGTAAAGAGAGACAGGCGCTGTCTCCATCTTGTAGGCAAGGCTAACATGACCAAAACCTGGCTCGAGACCAGTCGGCACGGTCCGTACTCAGGTGTGAATTCGCACTCGCGCACCGTGTCTGGCGACACTTGGGGCCTTATGCCGGTAGCGTTGATGGATCGCACTGGGAGGAGACGCACATGAGCTCGACAGAGAACCCGGATTCGGTTGCGGCAGCAGAAGAACTCCACGCGCTACGAGTGGAAGCACAAGTACTGCGCCGACAACTTGCACAATCGCCGGAGCAGGTGCGTGAGCTGGAGTCGAAGGTGGACTCGCTGTCCATCCGAAACAGCAAGTTGATGGACACCCTCAAGGAGGCCCGTCAGCAGCTCATCGCACTTCGTGAAGAAGTCGACAGACTCGGTCAGCCGCCGAGCGGTTACGGAGTCCTTCTCTCGGTACACGAGGACAAGACCGTCGACGTGTTCACGTCGGGTCGCAAGATGCGATTGACGTGCTCACCGAACATCGACACGGACACCCTTGCCCTCGGACAGACGGTGCGCCTCAACGAGGCACTCACCATCGTCGAGGCCGGCACCTACGAGCAGGTCGGTGAGATCAGCACGCTCCGTGAGGTACTCGACGACGGCTTGCGCGCACTGGTGGTCGGTCATGCCGACGAAGAGCGCATCGTCTGGCTCGCAGCACCGTTGGCAGCCGTCTTCGCCGACCCCGAAGCCGACATCATCGCGTACGACGCCGATTCTCCGACCAGGAAACTGCGTCCGGGCGACTCGTTGCTCGTCGACACCAAGGCCGGGTACGCCTTCGAGCGCATCCCGAAGGCCGAGGTCGAAGATCTGGTTCTCGAAGAAGTTCCGGATGTTCACTACGACGACATCGGTGGTCTCGGGCGTCAGATCGAACAGATCCGTGATGCCGTCGAACTCCCGTTCCTGCACAAGGACCTGTTCCACGAATACTCGCTGAGGCCGCCGAAGGGTGTACTGCTCTACGGTCCACCTGGTTGCGGGAAGACGCTCATCGCCAAGGCCGTCGCCAACTCGTTGGCCAAGAAGATCGCCGAAGCTCGCGGTCAGGACAGCAAGGACGCCAAGTCCTACTTCCTGAACATCAAGGGCCCGGAACTTCTGAACAAGTTCGTCGGCGAAACCGAGCGTCACATCCGGATGATCTTCCAGCGTGCTCGTGAGAAGGCGTCCGAGGGGACGCCGGTGATCGTCTTCTTCGACGAGATGGACTCGATCTTCCGTACCCGTGGTTCGGGAGTCTCTTCCGACGTGGAGACAACGGTCGTTCCGCAGCTGCTCAGCGAGATCGACGGCGTGGAAGGGCTCGAGAACGTCATCGTCATCGGCGCCTCCAACCGTGAGGACATGATCGACCCGGCCATCCTGCGTCCCGGCCGACTGGACGTGAAGATCAAGATCGAGCGCCCCGACGCGGAATCCGCTCAGGACATCTTCTCGAAGTACCTGGTGGACGGTCTGCCGATCAATGCGGACGACCTCGCCGAGTTCGGTGGCGATCGCACCGCATGCTTGAAGGCGATGATCGTTCGCGTCGTCGATCGCATGTACGCGGAGAGCGAAGAGAATCGTTTCCTCGAGGTCACCTACGCCAACGGCGACAAGGAAGTTCTGTTCTTCAAGGACTTCAACTCGGGTGCGATGATCCAGAACATCGTCGACCGCGCCAAGAAGTACGCGATCAAGTCGGTACTCGACACCGGTGCTCCTGGCTTGCGTGTGCAGCACCTCTTCGATTCCATCGTCGACGAGTTCGCCGAGAACGAGGATCTGCCCAACACCACCAATCCTGATGACTGGGCACGTATTTCGGGCAAGAAGGGTGAGCGGATCGTCTACATCCGCACACTCGTCACCGGTAAGAACGCCAGTGCCAGCCGCGCGATCGACACAGAGTCGAACACGGGCCAGTACCTGTAGCGAAACGAACACCGATCGGGCCGGCCACTCTTCGGGAGTCGTCGGCCCGATCTGTGCGTCGCTGCCGTTCCCTCCGTTGCGATTGGACCGGTCGGTCGTGCTGGTTTAGAGTCCCGCCGTGCAGATACATCTTCGACACAATCCGTCGTCCACTGTCGCTCGCTGCTACCTCGCGCCCGGCGAACCGCTGCGCGTGGAGAGCGGGGCAATGCTCGCGCATTCCGCCGGCGTAGTTCTCGAAGCGAAGGCGCAGGGCGGCGTCCTGCAGGGACTCAAGCGGTCGATGCTCAGTGGGGAGTCGTTTTTCGTCACGACGTATACCGCTCCGCCGCAAGGTGGTTGGGTCGACGTGACCGGCGTGCTTCCCGGCGATCTGATCCCACTGACCATCACGTCCGATCGCCCGTTCTTCCTCAACCGTGGAACCTGGTTGGCCAACTCCTACGGCGTGACCGTCGAGTCCAAATGGGGAGGCATGTCCAACCTCTTCGGCGGTGAGGGTGGATTCGGTCTGCGGGCAAGTGGCGACGGTGAAGTAGTGCTGGCCGTCTACGGCGCGATCGACGTCATCGACTTGCAGCCAGGCGAGACGGTCACGATCGATACCGGTCACGTGGTCGCCTACGACCTCGGGATGAACTTCAACATGCGGCGCGCCGTTCAGGGGCGCACCATTCAGTCGATGAAGTCCGGTGAAGGATTTGTCTTCGACTTCACCGGCCCCGGACGCGTTCTCGCGCAGACCCGCAACCCCAGCGCGTTTGCTGCTTGGCTCTCGGCGATCACCCCGGGCTGATCACAGGTCCCACCAGTGTTCAGTCCCAGCGGTGTTCAGCTCCAGCGGTGTTCAGCTCCAGCAATAGTCGGCCAGCAGCGCGCGTGAGTCCGGAACGAACGGCCACGACGGGTCCTGCAGGTGGGCGCCGAGTTCTTTCGGCGTCCACCACCAACCTTCGGCGATCTCGCTGGGTTGATGTGCCATCGGCCCGTCGTATCTGAGTTCGAACGCAAACAGGTGACAGCGCAACGGAGAGTTGTTCCACTCGCCGTCCCAGGAGATTCGAGCGATCTCCGTCAGTTGGAGTGGCTGATCTGCTGTTCCGAAGATTCCGAGTTCTTCACCGACTTCACGGATCGCGGTTTCCTGCGGCGTCTCACCTGGATCAACGACACCTCCGGCAAGACAGTCGTGATAGCCACCGAACACCGCTTTCGTGTCGGTTCGGCGATGGACGTAGATGCGGGAGCCGTCCCCGGTGCGAACCAGGACGCCCGCACTCGCGTGCCAGAGCCCACCCGAGTAGACGACGGAACGTGGTGCTCGGCCGATCGGATTACCCGTCCGGTCGTACACGGCGACTACCTCGTCCGCGGGATTCAGGTCTGCGGTGAGAGGTTGGTGCATTCCTCCAACTGTGCCACGCCTGTGGGTGCCTCGCCGCAATCACATAGGCTCTTGTGTCATGCAGCGGATCATCGGTGTCGAGGTCGAATACGGAATATCTTCACCCAGTGAGCCGTCGGCGAATCCGATTCTCACTTCAACCCAGGCGGTGCTTGCCTACGCCGCCGCAGCGGGCGTGCCACGGGCCAAGCGCACACGCTGGGATTACGAGGTCGAATCTCCGCTGCGAGATGCCCGAGGCTTCGATCTGGGGCGAATGAGCGGGCCCGCACCGGTCATCGACGCTGACGAGATCGGCGCCGCGAACATGATTCTCACCAACGGGGCACGGTTGTACGTCGACCACGCCCATCCGGAGTATTCGGCCCCCGAGGTCGCCGACCCGCTCGATGCCGTGATCTGGGACAAGGCCGGCGAACGAGTGATGGAGGCAGCTGCGCGGCACGCCTCCAGCGTGCCGGGTGCCCCACGGTTGCAGTTGTACAAGAACAACGTCGACGGCAAGGGTGCGTCGTACGGCACGCACGAGAACTACCTCTGCTCGCGTGACACCCCGTTCGCCTCGATCGTGACCGGCTTGACGCCGTTCTTCGCGTCGCGGCAGGTGATCTGCGGTTCCGGTCGTGTGGGTCTCGGTCAGTCCGGCGACGAGGCCGGATTCCAGCTTTCGCAGCGATCCGACTACATCGAGGTCGAAGTAGGCCTCGAGACCACGCTCAAGCGCGGAATCATCAACACCCGCGACGAACCGCACGCGGATGCGGACAAGTACCGCCGGCTGCACGTCATCATCGGTGACGCGAACCTCGCGGAGATGTCGACCTACCTCAAGGTGGGAACAACCGCGCTGGTACTCGACCTGATCGAGGCGGGCGTCGACCTCACCGATCTGCAACTGGCACGTCCGGTCACCGCCGTCCACCACATCAGCCACGACCCCACTCTTCGCAAGACCGTTGCGCTGGCCGACGGTCGTGAACTGACGGGGCTTGCGCTGCAACGTATTTACCTCGAACGTGTCTCGAAGTTCCTCGATCGCGAGGCGGATCGTGATCCGCGAGCGGACGATATCGTCGCCAAGTGGGCGATGGTTCTCGATCTCCTCGAGCGTGATCCCATGGAGTGCGCGAACATCCTCGACTGGCCGGCCAAACTGCGTCTGCTCGAAGGTTTCCGCAATCGTGAGGGACTCGCGTGGTCGGCGCCGCGATTGCATCTGGTGGATCTGCAGTACTCCGACGTGCGACTCGACAAGGGCCTCTACAACCGTCTGGTTGCTCGCGGCTCCATGGAGCGGCTTGTCACCGAACAGCAGGTTCTCGACGCGGTCACGAACCCTCCCACCGACACTCGCGCATACTTCCGTGGCGAGTGCTTACGCCGATTCGGGGCCGATATCGCGGCCGCGAGCTGGGATTCGGTCATCTTCGATCTCGGCGGCGAGTCGTTGATCCGCATCCCCACCCTCGAGCCGCTTCGAGGTACCAAAGCGCACGTCGGAGCGTTGCTCGACTCCGTTGACAGCGCCGCGGAACTGGTTGATCAGCTCACTCACTGAAACAGCCGATGCGGCTCGCCGTCGCGTCTCTCCACACCTGACGGTGCCGCTCGGTAGGGTGAAGGTCCGAGCGGGATCAGTTACCGACTCTGCTGGGCCGAACAGGATGCTCGCGAGAGCTCCCTTCACACAAGGAGGTCGACGGCGATGGCTCAAGAACAGACGCAGCGTGCCGGTGGCGGCGAAGACGACGAAACCACTGGTGGCGACGGCAGTGCCGGCCAGGAACGTCGCGAGAAGCTCGCTGCAGAAACCGACGACCTGCTCGACGAGATCGACGACGTGTTGGAAGAGAACGCCGAGGACTTCGTCCGTGCCTATGTCCAGAAGGGCGGCCAGTGACGGTGGATCGCGCGCCCCGGATCACCGACGGGGACACACGGTTGAGCTTCGGCTCGAATCTGTCGTCATTCTCGGAATACCTTCGGGTGCATGCACCGGAGCATCTTCCGCAGAACCGCTTCGCCGACACAGGAGGTGTTGTCATGGGCGGGGGAGACGTAGCTCCGCACGGCACCACCATCGTCGCGATCAGCTATGCGGGTGGAGTTCTGCTCGCGGGTGATCGCCGAGCGACGATGGGCAACCTCATCGCCAGCCGTGACGTGCAGAAGGTGTACGTCACGGACGACTACTCGGCTGCGGGTATCGCCGGTACGGCCGGGATCGCAATCGAACTGGTCCGGCTCTTCGCGGTCGAGCTCGAACATTACGAGAAGATCGAGGGCGTCCCACTCACGTTCGACGGCAAGGCCAATCGACTTTCGTCGATGGTTCGAGGAAATCTCGGAGCAGCGATGCAAGGTTTGGCGGTCGTGCCATTGCTCGTGGGTTACGACCTGGACGCGGTCGATCCGTCGAGGGCAGGTCGCATCGTCTCCTACGACGTCGTCGGTGGGCGATACGAGGAGCGCGCGGGCTATCACGCAGTCGGATCCGGTTCCCTGTTCGCGAAATCGGCGCTCAAGAAGCTGTATTCCCCGGGAATCGACGAGGACACCGCGCTTCGGTTCGCGGTCGAGGCGCTGTACGACGCGGCAGATGACGATTCGGCTACCGGTGGTCCTGATCTGACACGCGGGATCTATCCGACAGCGGTCACCATCACCTCGGCCGGTGCCGTGGAGTTGTCGACGGCCAAGGCTGCCGAGATCGCAAGGGAGATCGTCGCGGCTCGTACTGCGACAGCGAGTCCGGAAGGGGAGTCTGCGCTATGACGATGCCGTACTACGCATCAGCCGAACAGATCATGCGCGATCGTTCGGAATTGGCGCGCAAGGGAATTGCCCGCGGACGCAGCGTCGTCGTTCTCACCTACCGCGACGGAGTGCTCTTTGTCGCCGAGAACCCGTCGAGGGCGCTGCACAAGGTCAGTGAACTGTACGACCGTCTCGGATTTGCGGCAGTGGGCAAGTACAACGAGTTCGAGAATCTGCGCCGCGCGGGCATCGTCCACGCCGACATGCGTGGGTACTCGTACGACCGTCGGGACGTCACGGGGCGTTCCCTCGCCAATGCGTACGCACAGACCTTGGGAACGATCTTCACCGAGCAGCCCAAGCCGTACGAGGTCGAGATCTGCGTTGCCGAGATCGGCCGTTTCGGGAGTAGTACGCCGGCTCAGCTCTACCGGATCACGTACGACGGTTCCATCGCGGACGAGCAGGAATTCGTGGTCATGGGCGGTACAACCGAACCGATCGTGACGGCGATGCGCGAGTCCTACCAGCGAGACCTCGACCTCGAATCCGCGGTGCGGCTCGCGGTCGGGGCGCTTCAAAAGGGCGGTCCGGCGCCGGCCGGAACTACTGAGGCGGAACCGCGAACACTCGATGTGAGTGCACTTGAGGTTGCCGTTCTCGACAGCAACCGTCCACGCCGTGCGTTCAAAAGAATCGCTGGTTCGGCATTGGAAGAGATGCTTCCAACTCCGGCAGCAACTGAGGACGCGCCGCCGGCAAACGGCGACGCACCCTCGTAGTTGCTGCGTCGGTCTGGGAGTTACTGCAGGTCTGGGGTTACTGAGTGATTCTGTAGACGGCCACCGCGCCCGGTTCGGTGTCGAAATCGAACCGGCGCGCGTCTGCCACCACTTCACCGTCGGTGGCGATGGCGACCGGTGAATCGGCCACTCGAACCGACATCGAGGACACGAGTTCGCGAACGTAGACCCGCGAGCTGCCCAATGTTCCTGTGGCAGCAGCAAACAGCAGGCGTGAACGCGAGAACTTCTTGTCCGCGCGCAAGTAGCGGACGTCGAGCAGTCCACGGTTCATCTCCGGACGCGACATCGGCACCTGATCAGCGGGGGAGTATCGCCCGTTTCCGACGAAAAGCATCCAGATGGTGGTCCGCTTCCCGTCGATGGTGACAGTCATCGGCTCTGCCGCTGCGAGAACCCGGATCATTGCAGCACCAGCGGCCGGCCACTTACCGAAACGCGGTTCCCACTTTTCCCTCAGACGCACAGCGTCCGGGTATCCGCCCAGGCTGGCTGTGTTGAGAAACCGTGCAGTCACTCCGGAATCCGTGCGCACCACCGCGTGGTCGACAAATGCCGCCTGACCGGACTCGACTGCCTGTGCGGTCTCCTCGACATTCACCGCCCCGACGTCGCGGGCGAAATGGTTCAACGTTCCGCCGGGAAAGACCGCAAGTGGTAGCTCGTGCTTTGTCGCCGCGGTCGCGACCGTGACCACTGTTCCGTCGCCGCCGCATACTCCTAACGCTTTCGGCGAGAGTTCGGGGATCTTGGCATCGATCTGCATGTCGAAGTCGATGTCCGCGTCGAACTCGTAGACGATGGCCTCCGGTAGCAGTTCTCGAATCGATTCCACGATCCCGTCGTCCTCGGAGCCTGAACCAGGATTGGTGAAGACCAACAAGCCTTCTCCGCGCGCGAGCGCGGGAACCACACACTCGGGTCCGAGTTCGGCGGGTTCTTCGTCTCGCACCGCCCACCAACGACGTGTGCCGGCAGCGATTGCGCCGCCGACCGCGAGGCCTGCGAAGACGTCGGACGGCCAGTGCACTCCGTTGTGAACGCGTGAGTACGCCACTGCTGCGGCCAGTGGCGCGAGTGCGGCGCCCGCCGCCGGGGACTCCATGGCCACTGCCGCGGTGAATGCCGCGGCAGAAGACGAATGCCCGGAGGGGAACGAGGACGACGTCGGAATGTCGACGCCTCGCTTCGGGCTCAGCCAGACACGCGCCGGTGGGCGCCGGCGGGGGAAGAGGGGCTTGAGTATGCCGTTGGCCAGCGCGCTCGAACCTGCCAGCGCGAGCATCCCACGTGCCGCTGCCCTCCTGGGGCGGCCACCGATCATCGCGAGCAAGGCCGCGACAACCATCCACAAAACGCCGTGATCGGCAGCTCTGGAGAGAAACCGCATGGTCGGGTCGAGCACGGAAGGGCGCAGTGCTCCAGTGCTTTCCATGACTTTGACGTCGCTTCGGACAACTTTTCGGCGAATAAGGCTCACACCGTCACACTATGCCGCCGCCCGACGTTGTCGAGTCGTGACTTACGACGCGATCGAAGTACACGGGTGAACCTCGCATTCTGGTTGTAGTGTCGAAGTGTGCAGAGACGAATCATGGGTATCGAGACGGAATTCGGCGTTACCTGCACCTTTCACGGGCACAGGCGACTGAGCCCCGACGAGGTTGCTCGTTACCTCTTCCGTCGTGTCGTGTCGTGGGGTCGCAGCTCCAATGTCTTCCTCCGTAACGGAGCCCGCTTGTACCTGGACGTGGGTTCGCACCCGGAGTACGCGACCGCAGAGTGCGACAGCCTCATCCAGTTGGTCAATCACGACCGTGCCGGTGAGCGAGTGCTCGAAGAACTGCTGATCGACGCCGAGGCGAGACTCGCCGAGGAGGGGATCGGCGGCGACATCTACCTCTTCAAGAACAACACCGACTCGGCCGGAAACTCGTACGGATGCCACGAGAACTTTCTCGTCGCGCGCGCCGGTGAGTTCTCCCGCATTTCGGATGTCTTGTTGCCGTTCCTCGTCACGCGCCAGTTGATCTGCGGCGCCGGCAAGGTGCTGCAGACGCCGAAGGCCGCGACGTTCTGCCTCTCGCAGCGTGCGGAACACATCTGGGAAGGTGTCTCGTCGGCGACCACGCGCTCGCGTCCGATCATCAACACCCGCGACGAACCGCATGCCGACGCCGAGAAGTACCGCCGACTGCACGTGATCGTCGGCGATTCGAACATGGCCGAAACAACGACGATGCTCAAGGTCGGTTCTGCAGCACTCGTGCTCGAGATGATCGAAGCCGGGGTTTCGTTCCGCGATTTCGCTTTGGACAACCCGATTCGTGCCATCCGCGAGGTGAGTCACGACGTGACGGGTAAAAAGCCTGTCCGTCTAGCTGGTGGTCGTCAGGCCAGTGCCCTCGACATTCAACGCGAATACCACGCCAAGGCAGTCGAACACCTGCGTAACCGCGAACCGGACCCGCAGGTCGAGCAGGTAGTCGACCTGTGGGGTCGCACCCTCGATGCCGTCGAAGCTCAGGATTTCGCGAAGGTCGACACGGAAATCGACTGGGTCATCAAGCGCAAGCTGTTCCAGCGCTACCAGGACCGTCACGGTTTCGACCTGTCCGATCCCAAGATCGCGCAGCTCGACTTGGCGTACCACGACATCAAACGCGGCCGGGGTGTCTTCGACGTGCTGCAGCGAAAGGGCTTGGTCAAGCGGGTCACCGAGGACGAGACGATCGACGATGCCGTCGAGAATCCGCCGCAGACCACGCGCGCCAAATTGCGAGGCGACTTCATCACTGCCGCCCAGGCCGCAGGCAGGGACTTCACGGTCGACTGGGTTCACCTCAAGCTCAACGACCAGGCGCAGAGAACGGTGCTCTGCAAGGATCCGTTCCGTTCCGTCGACGAGCGTGTCGAGCGTTTGATCGCTTCGATGTAGGTCACCCACTTTCACGATTTACAACACGGCAGGTCTGTTTTGCGGCGACGCGCCGGGCACGAAAGTGTCCGGCGCGCGTTCGGTTATCGGATAGCCACTAGGATTTCGGCGTGGCGACATCAAAAATCGAGCGGTTGATGAACCTGGTGATCGCATTGCTGTCCACCAGACAGTTCCTCACGGCGGAGAAAATCCGCGACAGTGTGGCCGGGTACAACGATTCCGCGAACTACGAAGCGTTCAGTCGCATGTTCGAACGCGACAAGAACGAACTTCGTGACCTGGGTGTCCCGTTGGAAACCGGTCTGGCAGGACGGTTCTCGACGGTCGAGGGTTATCGGATCAATCGCAATGCCTATGAGCTTCCGGACGTTGACCTCACCAGCGAGGAATCTGCTGCGGTTGCCGTCGCCGTGCAGTTGTGGGAGTCGCCGGAACTGATTTCGGCAGCCCAGAGTGCACTACTCAAACTCCGAGCGGCCGGCGTCCAGGTCGACTCAGAAGTCAGTGCCGCGCCGGTCACGGCGATTCCCGCGCGCACCCGCGGTTCGGAGCCCGCGCTCGGCAAGCTGCTTGCAGCCGTCGACGCCGGACGAGCAGTTCATTTTCAGCACCGCGGCGCGTTGAACGAACCGTTCACCGAGCGCACCGTCGAGCCGTGGGGCGTAGTCACGCACAACGGCAAGTGGTATCTGGTCGGGCACGACGTCGACCGTGATGCGGTGAGGACCTTCCGGCTCTCCCGGATCGGTGACGATGTCAGGGAGTTCGGCCCGGCCGGTTCGGTTCACAAACCCGAAGGTGTTGATCTTCGCGAGGTCGTCGACCGCGTGACCGGATCGGGAGTCGTCACCGGAACCGCCACGGTCTGGGTCGCAGACGGCCGCGCACATGAGCTTCGGCGGCTTGCGACGTCGTCGTCCGATCGGCGGCTGACCGATCGTGATGGCAGCGTGCTGGCCATTCCCGTCCGATCCTGGGAATGGACCGCTCGGTTGATCGCCGGTCACGGTTTGGATGCACTGGTGTTGGACCCACCGGATTTGCGTGCTGAGGTCGTCGCGAAGCTTCGCGCCGCCGCGGCGAGCCCGGCCACCAGCAATGACGGACAGGGGGACAACTGATGAGCAATCGACTGTCATCGCGGTTGGCACGGCTGCTCAACCTCGTGCCGTACTTCATCGCGAATCCGGGCATCAGTCCCGCCGAGGCGGCCGAGGAACTCGGCGTCAGCACGACTCAACTGATGACCGATCTGAATCAGCTGTGGGTGTGCGGACTGCCCGGGTACGGTCCCGGCGATCTCATCGACCTGTCCTTCTCCGAGGAAAGTATCGAGGTCACGTTCTCGGCCGGGATCGATCGCCCGCTGCGCCTCACCTCTACCGAAGCGACGGCATTGCTGATCGCCCTTCGGTCGTTGGTGGAAATGCCGGGCATGGTCGATCCGTCGTCGGCCCAGCGCGCTATCGCGAAGATCGAGGACGCAGCAGGCTCGGCCGCGGCACGAGCTATCGGTCAGGACCGGGATACATCGCCGGCGCCGGACATCGCCGAAGACCCGATCGCCGCGACGGTCAGAGCCGCGCTCGCAGACAAGACCGCCCTGCGATTGACGTATTACTCGGCCTCGCGTGACGCGGTCTCCGAGCGCATCGTCGATCCCGTTCGTATCGTGTTGGTCGACAACTACAGCTACCTCCAGGCCTGGTGCCGTCAGGCCGAGGGTGTGCGGTTGTTCCGATTCGATCGGATCGATGCCGCCGTCCAACTCGACGAGCCGGCCGACCCGCCGCCGCAGGCCCTCGAGGAGGATTCGAATCTCGAGTTGTTCAGCGGCGACGGTTCCCTTCCGGAAGCACGGTTGTTCATCACCAAAGAGTGGGTGTGGATGCTCGACTACTACCCGATGGACGTCGAGCACGTGAACGGTGACGGGTCGGTCGAGGCGACGATGAGTTTCGGAACACTCGAATGGATGGCAAGGCTGGTGTTGGGATTCGGTGAGGGAGTTCGGGTCCTTCATCCGCCGGAACTGGTCTCTGAAGTCCATGATCGGGCCGTTGCGGCACTCGACGCCTACGACGTAATCGGTTCGTAAAAGTTGGGGAAACTGCGCGTTCAGTGGGTTCGCAGGAAACAAACAGGTAAAAGGTAGCTGAAGTAAGTGCTTTGACACCTCCGAGCGCCGGTTGTGTCCGGTAGCATCGAGGAATCTGATCATGGGAGGTCGTTATGGGTGCAATGCAGCCGATGCATTGGCTGATTGTCGCTGTTGTCGTCGTAATTCTGTTCGGGTCGAAGAAGCTTCCCGATGCAGCACGCGGTCTGGGTCGTTCACTCCGCATCTTCAAGAGCGAAGTCAAGGAAATGCAGAACGACGATGCGGCGCCCGCAAGCGCGCCGGTCGCACAGCCTGCTCCGGCACAGTTGCCGACGGCCAACACCGCGGTGGTCGCAAACGGTGCAGCAGCACCTGTTGCGCAGCCGACCGAAGTCAAGCCGCTCTAGTACACACTGCGTTCTAGCCGGGGTGAAATATTCGTTCACCCCGGTTGTCTGCTGACCAAGACCAGGATGCACAGTGCGTATTCCGTTAGATCCGCGTAACCGCAAGCGGAAGGTCAACCCAGACGGCACCATGTCGTTGGTCGACCACCTGTACGAATTGCGGACTCGTTTGTTGTTCGCATTCCTCGGCGTGATCATCACCACGGCGTTCGGCTTCTTCTGGTACTCACACTCGATACTCGGTCTCGAGAGTCTGGGCGATCTGCTTCGTGGACCGTACTGCGAGCTTCCGTCCGAGAGTCGCGCCAACCTCAGCACCGACGACGCGTGCCGATTGCTGGCGACCGGGCCGTTCGAGCAGTTCATGCTGCGATTCAAAGTGGCGCTCACCGCCGGCATCGTTCTTGCCTGCCCAGTGTGGCTTTACCAATTGTGGGCATTCATCACCCCGGGGCTCTACGCCAAAGAACGTCGATACGCGGTCGGATTCGTCACCGCTGGTGCCGCACTCTTCATTCTCGGCGCGATCCTGGCGTACCTCGTCGTGGCGAAGGCTTTGCACTTCCTCCTGACCATCGGTGACAACGTCCAGATCACCGCGCTCAGTGGTTCGGAGTACTTCGGCTTCATCATCAACCTGCTGCTCATCTTCGGTGTCAGCTTCGAAATTCCACTGCTCGTCGTCGTGCTGAACTTTGCCGGCATTCTGACGTACGAGCGTTTGAAGGCCTGGCGTCGAGGATTGATCTTCGGGCTTTTCGTATTTGCTGCAGTCGCCACGCCGGGTTCGGATCCGTTCTCGATGCTGGCGCTCGCGCTGGCCCTGACGCTTCTCTTCGAGGTCGCTGTTCAGATCGCTCGCCTCAACGACAAACGTAAGGCCAAGCGAGCCGGTGAAGACTGGGGCGCACTGTCCGACGAGGAAGCGTCCTCCATCTCGTCTCCGTCCGATCTGAACGAGGCTTTCGACAATCCGACCAAACCCAAGGCCGAATCGAGTGGTTTGTTCGGACGTAAGTCCAAGTCCAAGGCTCCGGTTGCGGAGAAATCCGACACCGGCGGCGACAACGCGCCCGGTCAGGATTTCACTGACACCCTCTGAGCGCCGTGCCACCACGTCGGCGGCGTGTGAAACCCTGACGAGGTGGTTATGAACAAGAGTGAACTGAGCACGTTTGCGTCCAGCCTGAAGTTCGAACTCGATCCATTCCAGGTGAAGGCATGCGTTGCGCTCGAAGCGGGCCACGGAGTCCTTGTCTGCGCGCCGACCGGCGCAGGCAAGACCGTGGTCGGCGAGTTCGCTGTCCACCTGGCTCTCGCGGCGGGCCGCAAGTGTTTCTACACGACGCCGATCAAGGCGTTGAGTAATCAGAAGTACGCAGAACTCGTCGAGCGGTACGGCCCGAGCGAGGTCGGCCTGCTGACGGGTGATTCGAGTATCAACTCCGACGCACCGGTGGTCGTCATGACCACTGAAGTCCTGCGGAACATGCTCTACGCAAATTCCGAGGCACTGCGCGGGCTTTCGCACGTAGTCATGGACGAAGTGCACTACCTGGCGGACCGGTTCCGTGGTGCGGTGTGGGAGGAAGTGATCCTGCACCTGTCCGAGGATGTTCGGCTGGTGAGTTTGTCGGCGACCGTGAGCAATGCCGAAGAATTCGGCTCCTGGATGGAAACCGTCCGCGGCGACACCACCGTGGTCGTCGACGAGACGCGGCCGATCCCGCTGTGGCAGCACATCATGGTCGGTCGACGGATCTTCGATCTCTTCGACAGTCGTAGTCACCCTGCGGCTGGGCCGAAGACCGTGCTCGTCGACCAGGATCTGGTTCGCCACGTCAAGCAGCGTCAGGCTCTCGAACGCGTCGAGAGCTGGCAGCCGCGTGGCCGCGGGCGTCGTGGCAGCTACCAGAGTTCCAACGATTTCCGGCCCTTGCCACGCCCCGACGTCATCGCGCAGCTGGACCAGTCCGGACTGCTCCCGGCGATCACCTTCATCTTCAGCCGCGCCGGTTGTGATGCGGCTCTTGCACAGTGCCTGCGGTCCCGACTGGATCTGACTTCGCCGGAGCAGGTTCGCGAGATCGACACCATCATCGAGAAACACACCGGGGAACTACCCGAGGAGGATCTCGAAGTTCTCGGATATCGGGACTGGTGCAAGGCACTGCGACGCGGACTGGCCTCTCACCATGCCGGCATGTTGCCGGCATTTCGCCAGACAGTCGAGGAACTGTTCGTCAAGGGTCTCGTGCGTGCGGTCTTCGCGACCGAGACGCTGGCCCTCGGCATCAACATGCCGGCACGCACGGTGGTCCTCGAACGTCTGGTCAAGTACAACGGTGAATCGCATGCCGAACTGACACCGGGGGAGTACACGCAGCTGACCGGTCGGGCAGGCCGACGCGGCATCGACGTCGAAGGGCACGCTGTGGTCCTGTGGCAGCCCGGGGTCGAGCCCACGGATGTCGCCGGCTTGGCGTCGACCCGGACGTTCCCGCTCCGCAGTTCGTTCCGCCCCTCGTACAACATGTCGATCAACCTCGTCGAACGCATGGGCGCGGCCGATTCACGGAAGCTGCTCGAGCGTTCCTTCGCACAATTCCAAGCGGATCGCTCGGTGGTCGGCCTGGTGCGTGGCATCGAGCGGAACGAAGAAGCGCTGAAGGGTTTGCAGGAGAAACTCGGCGGTGCGGACGGCGAATACTTCGAGTACGCGTCGTTGCGTGAGCGGCTCAGTGCGCGCGAGCGCGCGCTCGAACGTAAGGGCCGCGAAGACCGACGCGGAGATGCGGTGGAGTCCCTCCGTGCACTCGCCCGCGGTGACGTGATCGCAATTCCCATCGGTCGTCATTCCGGGGTGGCAGTGGTCCTCGTCCCGGACAACGATCCGAAGGACCCGCGTCCGCTGGTTTTGACTGCCGATCAGTGGGCCGGCCGACTCTCCTCGGGTGATTTCCCGGAAGCAGCCGACGTTCTGGGAAAGATGCGACTGCCCAAGCATGTCGATCACCACACCGCAAGGATCCGGCGCGATCTGGCCTCGGCATTGCGTAGTACCGGGATCAGTGCCCCCCGGCGGAAGAAGCGCCACAAGGCGGGCGCGTCCGAAGACGCCGAGGTCGCTACTTTGCGACGCGCTATTCGCTCGCATCCGTGCCACAGCTGGCCCGATCGTGAACATCTGAGCCGGATCGGTGAGCGCTACAACCGACTGGCCCGGGAAACGCAGTCGATGAGGGAAAAGGCAGCGGCCACCACCAACTCGTTGGCGCGGACGTTCGACCGCATCATTGCGCTACTCAAAGAGCGTGAGTACATGACTGCCGAAGCAGCGCCCGAAGTCACCGAATCCGGACGACGACTCAGCCGCATCTACTCGGAAAGCGACCTTCTGGTCGCCGAGTGCCTGCGGACCGGGGCGTGGACAGGTCTCAGCCCGGCCGAGTTGGCGGCCGTCGTCTCCTCGGTGGTCTACGAATCACGTCGGGACGGCGACACCGTTGATCGGGTGCCGACAGCGGCGCTTCGTCACGCCCTCAACGACACTCAACGATTGTGGAGCGAACTGCGGTCGGACGAGATTCGTCACAAGCTGCCGCCGACGCGGGAACCGGATCTCGGATTCGTCACCGCCGTTTATCACTGGGCGAGTGAGAACTCGCTTGTCGACGCACTGATCGCGGCCGGAGTGCAGGGCCGTGCGTTGTCTGCGGGTGACTTTGTACGTTGGTGTCGTCAGGTGATCGATCTGCTCGATCAGGTCCGCCTGACATCGACGGATGCCGACGTCGCGAAGACTGCGGCGCGGGCGGTAGCTGCAATTCGTCGCGGGGTAGTTGCTGTCGACGCAGCATGACCGCAACTATGTGGTTTGATTCGCAGACTGGTATTTCGAGTGGGAGGCGAACATGAGCGGGCCTTACGGACCGAACGATCCGAATCGGCAATGGGGTCCTGGTGATCAGCAGCAGCCGAACGAGCAGCAGTGGGGGCAGAATCCTCAGCAGCCGGGCGGTCAGCAGCAGCCTGGTCAGCAGCCCGGCCAGCAGCAGCCGTGGGGTCAGTCTGGTCAAACACCGCAGCCCGGTCAACAACCCGGCCAGCAACAGCCGTGGGGACAACCTGCCTACGGCCAGCCCGGGCAGCCTGGTGGTCAGCCTGCGTACGGTCAGCCGCAGCAACCTGGACAAGGACAACCCGGCCAGCAACAGCCGTGGGGACAACCCCAGCAGCAGCCTCCCGCTCAGCCGTGGGGTCAGCCCGGGCAACAGCAGGCACCTGACGCAACCCAGGCCTGGGGTCAGCCGCCTGCTGCCGCACCTCAGCAGGCATGGGGCGCCGCCGCTCCCGGCCAAGCGCCGGGACAGCAGAATCAGTGGAACCAGGCTCAGCCGTTCCCGAGTCCCGGTGCGCCCGGAAACCAGTCGGGTAAGTCGAAGAAGCCTTTGATCTTCGGTGCGATCGGTGTTCTCGTCGTTCTTGCTGCTGTCGTGGTGGCCCTGGTGTTCGGTGTCTTCGGCAAGAACACACTCGATCAGAGCGCGGCTCAGGCCGGCGTCGAAAAGATCGTCACCGAGTCCTACGGGGCAAAGAACGTGAGCAACGTTCAGTGCCCCGCGGACCAGGAAGTCAAGTCAGGCAACAAGTTCACCTGCACGCTTTCGATCGCGGGTGTGAAGTCGAACGTGACTGTGACGTTTGTCGACGACAACGGCACGTACGAGGTCAGCCGCCCGAGCTGACGCTCTACTGGTCGGAACGGCCTGCCGCCGCAGCCGCGAGCGCGGCGGCAAGCCGTCCGGCCGAGCGCTCGATGTTCAGCGAGGCCGCTACTTCCTCGAAGCGTGCGGGATCGGCAGGGGTCGCCGGGAGTTGGTCGTCCTTCGAGAACTGAACGTCCGCGTCGCGAACCACTCGTACTACCGGCAACGCAGCATCAAGGTAAGCGATGGCCTCTGGTGAGGTGAGTTTTGCGCGAATTCCCTTGGCCATGTCGGATTCCGGATCAGCTGCGGCCGCGCGAAGTCCGGCCAACGAGCCGTAGCGCAGCATCAGCGTCGACGCAGTCTTCTCACCGACACCCTTGATGCCGGGTAGACCGTCGGAGGCGTCTCCGCGCAGTACCGCGAGTTCGGCGTATGCCTCGCCCGCACGATCACCGGGTACTCCGTACTTCTCGGCAACCTCGACCGGTCCGAAGAGTTCTGCCTTGGACAAGCCACGGCCCACGTAGAGGACACGAACGGGCACGTACTCGTCGGTGACGACCTGCAGAAGGTCTCGGTCACCACTGACGACAACGGTGAGATCTTCGCGCTCGGTGGCGGCAAGCGTTCCCAGCACGTCGTCGGCTTCGAGTCCGACGGCACCCGCTGTCGCGATTCCTGCTGCTGCGAGCACGTCCATGATCATGTCGACCTGAGGCGTCAACGTGTCCGGAACTTCTTCGGACGAACCGTCAGAGCCTTCTTCGACGCGATGCGCTTTGTAGGTCGGGACCGCATCGACGCGGAACTGCGGTCGCCAATCCAAGTCCAGGCACACCGCGAGACGACTCGGCTGGTGTTTGGTGATCAGGGAAGCCACCATGTCGGTGAAACCGCGCACGGCATTGACAGGTCTTCCGTCGGGGTCGACGAATGACTCGGGCAGCGCGTAGAACGCACGAAACCACAGGCTGGCACCGTCGAGGAGAAGCAATGGCCCACTCATGGTCACCATCCTGCCAGTCGGCACTAACCTGTAAGCCATGACGTCTCCAGCCGAACAGGATTCCCGATTCTCCAGCGCCGTGTACGGCGCACGTATCGCTCGCGCCGCGGAGTTGGCTCGATCAGCAGGACTCGACGGTCTGGTGGTGACTCCAGGCCCGGATCTGCGGTACCTGACGGGTTCTCGGGCCGACTCGTTCGAGCGCTTGACCGCGTTGGTCATCGCTGCGGACACGGCGAAGGCGTCTGTCGTGCTTCCTCGCTTGGAGTTGGCGTCGTTGAAGGAATCGGCGGTGGGCGATCTCGGGCTGACCGTCCTCGACTGGGTCGACGGTGTCGACCCGTATGCGATTGTGGCGGCGCAACTCCCGACCGGCGCCAAGGTTGCGGTGACGGATGCGATGCCTGCATTGCACCTGATCCCGCTCGCAGACACCTTGGGCGCGTTGCCGATCCTCGCTACCGGCGTATTGCGTGAATTGCGGATGGTCAAGGACGACGCCGAGATCGAGGCGTTGCGACGGGCCGGTGCGGCGATCGACCGTGTTCACGCCCGCATGGCCGAGTTCTTGATCGTCGGCCGTACGGAAGCCGAAGTGGGCGAGGCAATTTCGGAGGCGATTCTCGAAGAGGGGCACACCGAGGCCGCGTTTGTGATCGTCGGATCAGGCCCGCACGGCGCCGATCCGCATCACGAGGTTTCGGACCGGGTGATCGAGAGCGGCGATATCGTGGTGATCGACATCGGCGGACCGGTCGAGCCCGGCTACAACTCGGATTCCACCCGCACGTACAGCATGGGGCAGCCGTCCGCCGAGGTATCAGCGCAGTTCGCGGTACTCGAAGCGGCACAGCAGGCTGCCGTCGATTCGGTGCGGCCAGGAGTATCCGCAGAATCCGTCGACGTTGCCGCCCGCGAAGTGCTTGCCGCACAAGGTCTTGCGGAGGTCTTCGTTCACCGCACCGGTCACGGTATCGGGCTGTCCGTGCACGAGGAGCCGTACATCGTCGAGGGCAACACCATCGAACTCGTCGAAGGTATGGCCTTCAGCATCGAACCGGGAATCTACTTCCGCGGAAGTTGGGGTGCCCGTATCGAGGACATCGTCGTCGTGACCGCGGACGGTTGCGAGTCGTTCAACAACCGTCCGCACGGCCTGACTGTCCTCGGCTGATCAGCTTTCCTTGAACGCCGCGGACCCGAGGATGCGGGTGACGTCGATTTCGATGACCACGCGCGCTGGGTTGACCCGTGGCTGGCGGTACCGCTCGGCATAGCGCCGAACGGCGTCGGCCACGGAGTCCTCGTCGGCGAGCACGCGTGCCGGCCCTTCGAGCGTGAGCCAACGACCACCGTCGACCGAACTGACTGCGGCGTATCCGCCACGCGCTGCGTTGATCGCCTTCTGTGAACCACCGCTGGTGATCACGCGCGCCTTTCCGGCTTCCTGGTCCCAGGTGAACCCGACGGCCACGACGTGTGGGGTGCCGTTCGGACGCAACGTCGTGAGTGTCGCGAGGTGGTATTCACCGACGAACTTCAGCCCGTCTTCGGTGAGAGTCTGCTGTGCCGATGGCGTGGTGGAGGGGGTGAGCGTCATGCCACGACGGTAATCCAGGACACTGGAGCGGTGACTGCGGGTGCGAACGTGAATGACATCGAGACGGTACTGCTCCTCGGCGGACGAAGTGAGATCGGCCTCGAGATCGCGGTCAGGCTCGCGCCGGGCCGCAACATCGTTCTGGCTGCCAGACGCAGCGGCGAGCTGTCGGAGCAGGAGCAGATGCTCAGGAACGCCGGAGCGGTCGGCGTCTCCACCGTCGAGTTCGACGCCGACGCCGTCGACACGCACGGAGACCTCCTGGAGGCCGTAGTCGCCGAGCACGGTCGGATTTCGGTTGCAGTGCTGGCCTTCGGAATTCTCGGCGATCAGGCGCGTGCCGAAACCGACGCGGCGCATGCGGTCGCGGTGGTGCACACCGACTACGTGGCGCAGATCAGCATCCTCACGCACCTCGCGGAGATCATGCGCCGACAGGGAACCGGAAAGATCGTGGTGTTCTCGTCCGTCGCCGGCGTTCGGGTTCGCCGCGCCAACTACGTCTACGGGAGCGCAAAGGCCGGCTTGGACGGTTTTGCCAGCGGTCTGGGCGACGCGCTGCACGGTTCGGGCGTGCAGTTGATGCTGGTACGGCCAGGGTTCGTCATCGGGAAGATGACCGAGGGAATGTCGCCTGCCCCGATGTCGAGCACTCCGTCGCAGGTCGCCGACGCCGTCGTACGGGGACTGAACTCCGGGGCGACTCGGGTGTGGGTTCCGCGAATTCTGCAGCCGGTGTTCTTCGTCATGCGGCTTCTGCCTCAGACGATCTGGCGCCGGATGCCGCGATGACCGCACACCCGGTGGTGATCGTCGGCATCGGCGCCGACGGCTGGGAAGGGCTGTCCGAGAGCGCGCAGGGTGCAATCCTCGGTGCGGAGGTCCTGATGGGGTCGCCGCGCCAGCTGGACTTGGTCCCGGCGGCACATCTCGGGGCACGGCGTGCGCCCACCAGGCTCACCTGGCCGTCTCCGATGATTCCGGCGTTGCCGTCGATGTTCGCCGAGAACGCGGACCGCAAAGTATGTGTGCTCGCCAGCGGTGACCCGATGTTCCACGGCCTCGGCGTCACGTTGGTCCGGCTGCTCGGCGCGGACAACGTGCGAGTGATCTCGCACCCGTCGTCGGTGGCGTTGGCGAGCGCGCGAATGGGATGGGCATCGGCCGAGGTCGACATCGTGAGCCTGGTGAACCGAGACTCGGCGACCGTCTTGGCGGCAGTGGTCGATGGCGCGCGCCTCTTGGTTCTGAGCAACGGGCGCTCGACACCGGGGGAGGTGGCACGTCTGTTGGCCGGCGCGGGCTTCGGACGATCGACTCTGACTGTACTGGCCCAGCTGGGCGGGGCCGAGGAATCGCGGACCGTCACGGTGGCGGACGAGTGGGATCACGCGGACGAGGACGTGGACGCGTTGAACGTTCTGGCCGTCGAGTGCATCTCGGTCGATCATCCGTTGCGGCTGACTCGAATCCCGGGTCTACCGGATGCTGCGTTTGTCGGCGACGGTCAGATGACCAAGCAGGAGATCCGCGCATTGACGTTGTGTGCACTCGCACCGGCGCCGGGAGAACACCTCTGGGACGTCGGCGGAGGGTCGGGCACCGTCGCCATCGAGTGGATGAGAACCCACCCGCGTTGCACTGCAACAGCATTCGAGAAAGTGGCGAGCCGGGTATCGCAGATCGGTGCCAATGCACTCAATCTCGGCGTGCCTGCGTTGGCAGTGAAAGGGACCGCGCCCGAGGCGTTTGCGGAAGAGGTTCGGCGTCCCGATGCGGTGTTCGTCGGCGGCGGCGTCACGCAACCGGGAATGCTCGAAGCGTGCTGGGAGCAGTTGAGCGTGGGCGGGCGTCTGGTTGCCAACGCCGTGACCGCCGAGTCCGAATCGTTGCTGCTCGGCTGGATGAGTCGCCAGGGTGGGACGCTGCGACGCTTTCAGGTGCAGCGCGCCGAGCCTTTGGGCGCGTTCAACGTTTGGCGACCGCAACTTCCGGTGGTCCAATGGTCCGTCACAAAAAGTCAGCCGTCTGCAGGCGCAGGCACAGATACGCCGGAGGAATCCACACAATGACCGTTCATTTCATCGGTGCGGGTCCCGGTGCGGCAGATCTGATCACTGTCCGCGCGCAACGCATCATCGCTGCGAGCCCTGTGTGCTTGTACGCCGGCAGCCTTGTCCCAGCGGAGTTGCTCGAGTGGTGCCCGGTCGGGGCGCAGGTCGTGGACACTGCTCGCCTGAGCCTGGACGAGATCACCGCGATCCTTGTCGAAGCGCATTCGGCCGGGCTGGACGTCGCGCGTCTGCATTCCGGTGATCCGTCGATCTTCAGCGCGGTAGCCGAGCAGGCTCGTCGCCTGGACGCCGCGGGTGTCGATTTCGACATGATTCCCGGTGTTCCTGCATTTACCGCGGCCGCCGCAGCGCTGAGGCGTGAGCTGACCGTCCCAGGCGTCTCGCAGACCATTGTTCTCACCCGAGTCTCCACCTTGTCGACGGCAATGCCGGAGGGCGAGGATCTGCGGTCCCTGGGCCGCAGCGGCGCAACGATGGTGGTTCACCTCGGCGCTCATCGCATCGAACAGATCGCATCCGAGTTGGCCGACAATTACGGCGAGGACTGCCCGGTGGCGGTCGTCGCCTTCGCCTCGCGGCCCGAGGAGATCGTTGTTCGAGGCACTTTGAAGACGATCGTCGAACTTGTTCATGCAGCCGGCATCACGAAGACGGCCGTTGTGATCGTGGGCCGAGTGTTGACTGCTGAAGGATTCCCGGACAGCTATCTCTACTCGGCGGCGCGTGAGAGAAGCACACACTGACCCCGACGGGTACTCGTCGTCGCGTGCTCTTGCTCGGCGGCACGGGTGAAGGTCGAGTGATCGCTTCTCGGTTGGCCGATTCAGCCGACCTCGAAGTTGTCACATCGCTGGCCGGCCGGGTTCGTGATCCTCGATGGCCGGAGGGGGAAGTGCGCATCGGTGGGTTCGGGGGAGCCGACGGGCTCTCGGAGTGGTTGTCGGCCAACGATATTCGTGCAGTGCTGGACGCCACACATCCGTTTGCCGCTCGCATCACCAAAAATGCATTCGACGCGTGCCGCGCAAATTCCGTTCCGTACGCCATGTATCGACGCCCCCCGTGGCGCGAGCAACCCGGCGACACCTGGCTTCCGGTACGCGATCTCGATCACGCCGCAGAATTGGTGCCGACGATCGGCTCACGCGCTTTTCTGACGATCGGGAGGCAAGGAGTTTCGGCGTTCGACCGCGTGAAGAACGTCTCGTTTCTCGTGCGTTCCATCGATCCGCCTTCAGGGACATTGCCGCCTCATTCGCAATTGCTGCTCGCACGTGGCCCATTCGACGTCGAAGCGGAAGTCGATCTGATGAGAACTCACGGCGTCGACGTCGTGATCACCAAGAACAGTGGCGGCGAGCAGACGTACGCAAAGATCGCCGCCGCCAGGCAATTGTCGATCCCGGTGATCGTCGTCGAACGACCACCGATCCCGGCGACCGCTCCGGCATTCGACACCGAAGCCGGGGCGGTGGACTGGCTCACGGCTTTCGGTAGTGGAACGGCGCTGTGAGGCCGACATCGCGTTCGCTTCAGGTTCGTCTAAGGTTCCGTGACCATACTGGAGGGATGTTGGGATCTTTCGACGCCGCACTGCGGGACCGCGCATGAGAGTGTCGGTTCCCGGAATGAGCCGTCGAAAACCATCGGGAATTCACGTGCGGACGCTCCATGCGCGCGTGAAATTGCTGACTGCAGGCCTGGTGGCGATCGCGGTGATCGTGTCGGCGTCGGCGGTGTACATCGTGTTCAACGCGTATTTGCAAGGCAACGTCGATCGACAACTCGAGCGCACGAGTGACGCGATCACCGACACCGTCAATTTCGGCGGTGTCACACCGGTTCTGGGATTGACGGCCGGCGCGGATACAGCGGTCATCCAGGCGGTGGGGCTTCTCACTGCCGACGGCGCCTTGGTGACGGCGACTCCCGGTCTGCCGCCGTTCAGCACCAGCGCAGACGCCATCAGGTCGATCGCAGACGGCAATTCGTCGCAGACGATCGCAACCGTCGATGCGTATCGAATTCTTGTCGAGCCCTCGGTTGCGGGCCAAACTTTGGTTGTCGCCCAATCCTTGGGGCCGACCCGTTCGGTCCTCAAGCGACTCGCAGTGGTGTTGGCGGCACTCGGGGCGGCCGGCATCGCACTCGCCTATGCGGCCGGAGATGCTGTGGCACGCACAGGATTACGACCAATTGCGCGACTCACTGCGGCAACGCGGCGGGTTGCCGAAACGGATGATCTTGCGCCGATTCCGGTGACCGGCGACGACGAGTTGGCGTCGTTGACAGTCAGTTTCAATCGGATGCTCGGGACGTTGTCGGAATCGCGGGCGCGCCAGAGAAGTCTGATCACCGAAGCGGGCCAGGACCTTCTGGCTCCGTTGACTGCACTTCGCACCAATATCGAGTTGTTGATGTCTTTCGATACCAAGTCCGGCGCGATTTCCGAGGCAGATGCAACGCAGTTGCGTGAGGAAATCACGGACCAGATGATGGAGTTGACGCTCCTCGTCGGAGAGTTGGTGGACCGTGCGCGGGTTGACGAAAGCACGTTGGGGAGAGGAGATTCCCTCTAAATCGGACGTCTGACCAGCGCCTTTGTTGCATTCGTAATTGAAGCAATGGAAGGAGCGCTGGTAATGTGGGGCAATTGTGAAGTTTTTGGGTATAGCTGGAGTGTGGCGCGAACCGTGGGGTTTGCTGGGCGGGGGCCTTTGGAGGACGAGAGGGATTCAGTGGTCAAGCAAGCACGCGCCGAGCTGACTCGGCAGCAAATCGTTGCCGGCGCGGCCGCGCAGTTCGAGAAGACTGGTTACGGCAGCACCAGCATGGCCGACATAGTCTCGGGGGCCGGTACTACCAAGGGCGCGTTGTACTTCCATTTCGCGTCGAAGGACGAGCTCGCGCAATTCATCATTGCCGAACAGCATCGGCTCTCGATCGAATCGGTGCAGGCGATTTCCGCGACGGGCAAGGACCCGTTGGAACAAATGATCATGCTCACGCACGAAATGGCACGTCAGATTGTCGACGAGCCGATCGTTCGCGCGGGCATTCGCCTGACGCTGGAACTGAGCACGTACGAGGGGCCGGTGGAACCGTACGCCGAATGGATCTCGGCAATCACCGATCTCACCGCCAGAGCTCAGGCGGAAGGTGAAATCCGAAAATCGGTCAGTGCAGAATCGTTCGGCAGGTTCATGCCCTCGGCATTCACCGGAGTACAGCTGGTTTCGAACGTTCTCACCCGACGCTCGGACCTTCCGGATCGTGTCGACGAGATGTGGCAGATCCTGCTTCCGGGAATCGTCAGCGACGAACTTTCCGGTGACATCGAGCGCCTCGTCAAGTCGCGGTGGACTCCGGCGGCGGCGTAGCCTGCGGGACATGGCCGTCACGCGGATAGTTTCGGATCTGTCGAGTAGTTCACTCGAGGCCGCGCAGCGCTTCTACACCGAAGTGCTGGGCCTCGAAGTTGTCATGGATCACGGGTGGATCGTGACGTTGGCTTCGCCGACGGATCCGTCCTTGCAGATCAGCGTCATGACGCACGACGCTCATGCCCCCGTCGTGCCGGACGTCTCCGTCGAGGTGGACGATCTCGACGCAGCGTACGAGGCCGCGGTGCAGCGCGGCGACACGATCGTCTACCCCGTCACCGAGGAGCCGTGGGGTGTGCGCAGGTTCTTCGCTGCCGACCCCGACGGTCACGTGATCAACATCCTCAGCCACCGACGCGAGCAGTGATGGTGTCCGGCCCGGGCGGACTGACGTACCTCGAGGTGGGCGCGACGGCAGGCGTTCTCCCCGCTGGCTATCACCACGTTCACGAGAGCGCGATCGTCGGATCCGGACGTGAAGATTTCGAGGTCGCAGCTCGTACCGTCCTGGAATGGGGAATGCACCGCGGAGCCGGTCTGACCGTCCGTACGGCAGCCCCGACCGCGGTGGCAGGTCAGGATGCGACTTTCGGACTCGGTCCGGTGACTATCCCGGTTCGGATCGTCTATGTCGTCGACGACCCCAATCGCAAGGGCTTCGCGTACGGAACCCGCGCAGGCCACCCCGAATGCGGGGAGGAATTGTTTGCCGTCCAGTTCGACGAGACCAGCCAAGCGGTTCGTCTCGAGATCGTCGCATTCTCCAAGCCTGGAACGTGGTGGGTACGTCTCGGCGCTCCGATCGGACGTCGAGTTCAGGCGATTGTGACGCGCCGCTACATCCGTGCCGTCCGCGCGAGCGTCGACCGATCGCGGGTTTGACCCGTTGTAGGCGTCAATTCAATCCAGCGTACGAGTGCAATCCCGACACGACGTAGTTGATTGCAAACATGTTGAAAAGCATGGTTGCGAGCGCAGCAACATTGATCCATGCCGCACGCATGTTCTTCAACCCTGCGGTAGCGCGCGCATGGAGGTACGCGGCATAGAGAACCCAGGAGATGAACGAGACCGTCTCTTTGGGGTCCCAGCCCCAGAAACGTCCCCACGCGGCTTCCGCCCAGATCGCCCCGCAGATCACCCCGAGGCTGAACAATGGGAACCCGACGACCGTTGTTCGGTAGGCCACGCGGTCAAGCAATTCGGATGACGGCAGTCGTGCCGCAATCCAACGCAACGCGCGTTTCTTCGACTGCGGACCCACCTCGGCAATCATGAAAAGTGCGCTGACCGCACTTGCGAACGTAAGGATGCCGGAGGCGGCGACGATGATCGTGACGTGCACGCCGATCCAGTACGAACGAAGAGCGGGTACGACCGGCGCTGCCTCGGCATACATGCTTGCGGCGGCGACGAACAGAAGCACCACGGTGGGTGACAGAACGAAGATGGTCAACGATCGAATCGGGTACCGCCGCAGAATGACCAGCCAGCATGCCACCAATGCCGCGCTGAGGAAAAGCGCGTACTCGTAGAGGTTTCCGAGAGGCCATCGGTGCGTCGAGATGCCGCGAAGTGCAAGCGCGGTGACGTTGAGGACCAGGGCGACGACGATGAGAGACATGGCAGCGCGACCCGCACGATGGGCGCGGGTTCGATTCGGCGGCAATGCGATCCGGCCGGGCAATGCCGGATTCGATGCACTTCCGGCATGTGCGAGTGCCGGTCGCACCGTGGCAGAGAGGGGTGTGCTGGAGAAGTCGACGACGGAAAGAACCAGGGCGAGAACGTAAATCGCGAAAGACGACGCGAAGGCGTAGTCGCTGTACTGCACGAGAACTGGATCGACCGACATCAGGCTCCTCATAACGACCGGTTGGTTGTCGTTTGGAATCTACTACACACGATCGTAGAACTGGCAGGGCCGTCTGTCGGATCAGTGGTCCGGAAAATGATTGGACGAGCTTCGGTTGGGGTTGATAGCTTGTGCGAGACCGTGACAACACGCCAGGAGGTGAGACCCATGAACGCTGTAACCATGTGGGTGCTCCCACTCGTGTTCACGGATCGGCGATTGACGTAGGTGTCGCCGGGAGCGCCTCGAGTAGGCAATCCCGAAAGGTAACACCATGCAATCCAATTCTCAGACCATCGAATTCACTTCCGAGACGACGTTGAACGGGGTCGTCGAACGCCATTTCACTCTGGACGACATCACCGGTGTGCTCTGGTCACCCGCGTCCGGATCTGTCGAATCACCCCTTCTGCTGTCCGGGCACTCCGGCGGCATGCACAAGAAGGCACCAGGACTGGTTGCCAGCGCACTCCACAGTGTGAGCTCTCACGGGTTCACAGTCGCCGCGATCGACGCGCCCGGACATGGCGACCGGCCGCGAAACACACAGGACGAACAGTGGGTCGAGGCGATCCACCAGGCTAGGGCGGCCCACGAGCCGATCGCCCCGATCGTCGTCGAGTACAACCGATCGTTGGCGGAGCGTGCAGTGCCGGAATGGCAGGCGACCATCGACGCTCTGCAAACGCTGCCCGACGTCAACGCCGACGCTCCGATCGGCTTCGGCGGCGTGTCGCTAGGGGTCGTGACCGGGCTCATGTTGGCCCCGGTCGAATCCAGGATCGCTGCCGTGAGCTTCGGGGGAGTTTTTGTGGACAGCTCCCTCCTCGCGGCAGCGCGAAAGCTCACGGTCCCGGTCGAGTACCGGATCCCTTGGGACGACAAGGATTACGACCGCACGTCAGGGGTGGCGTTGTTCGATGCCTTCGGCTCGAAGGAGAAGACGCTGCACGCCTACTCGGGCAGGCACTATCCGGTGCCCGACTACGAGCGAGACAGTTCGGCTCGGTTCTTCGCCCGCCACCTCGGCGGGAGCGGTGGCGCTCCTGTGAGCTGACGTGAACACGTATCGGCGTCCGGCCTGTGTCGGACGCCGATGCGATTTCGATCCTTCGCTCGCTAGTAGCCGTCCAGCTTGGCCATTTTTGCTGAGGCGCGCGAGGGTGCGCGCAAGCATGGCCCTCGACCGGGGGTGCTTACAGCTCGAGGTGCAGTGCCCGTGGAATAGGGGGCCAGAGTGTTCGATAGCGACGAGTGGTCCTTACGGTCCGCCGGGCGGAACGAACTTGTTCGTGATCCAGTTCGATGCTTCGATCTCGTCGAGGATTGTCCGGAGAACTTCGGTGGCTAATGCTCGTGCTGTGCCGAGTATCCGGTCAATACCGAGCACCGAACAAGACTGGAAACTCTTCTCGCGTCCGAACTGAGGCGACGACATGTGGTTTCAACCGCGCATGTCCAGCCATGCGTCGACTACCCGTCCGATACCTGACCCGGGGGCGGTATTTGAGTGGGCCGATATCGCACGGCGACTGCACCCGACTGGAACTCGTGGCGATCGACGAGCTCAAGCTGGATGCGCTCGCGCAGACCGGCAAACAACGTCGGTCCGTGTCCGGCGAGGACCGGTTGCACAAGGAACTCGTACTCGTCGATCAGTCCCAGGTCTGCCAATGCCAGGGGGAGTGTCACGCCGCCAACCCACAGGCCTTCGCCGGGCTGCTCCTTGAGTCGCTGAACTGCTGGCCCCAAGTCGCCCAGCACCAGGTCGGCATTCCAATCGACCCCGCTCAACGTGCTCGACACGACGTACTTCTTCGCCCGGTCCATTGCCTCGGCGAACGGGATCTCCCACTCGTCCATCCAGTCAGGCCACGTCCCCGTTGCGGGCCGCCGCCACGTCGACTCCATCATCTCGTAGGTCACCCGGCCGAACAGCAAAGCATCGGCTCGTTCCATCTGAGCGGTCCAGTAGCGCATCGACTCCTCGTCGGGTGGAAGCCCCGCCTCGTGATGGCAGCAGCCGTCGAGAGTGACGTTGATCGAGTATCGAAGTGGTCTCATCTCGTTGTTCTCCCCTGATACGCGCAGAGTGACAGCACCGGACCGTACTCAGACTACTGCCGGGCCGTCGGTGTAGATCAGGTTCGGGACCTGGAGTCACGCGGGGGTCGACCGAACAGCAACCAGACGAGCGCACCGAGTACAGGCACCGCGATCACCAGTGCCGACCACCAGAATTTGCCGCCCGAGCGGTCGAAGTCGGTGCGCACGATCGCCACGAGCGCGCTAATCGTGATGAAGATCCAGGCAAGAACGAAGACGGTGAAGGTGATGTCCGCCCATAGTGAAACGGTGGGGTTGTGGATCGATTCGTTCACGCTTCCAGACCACTTTCGACGACTGTGCCTTGATGAAACAACACGCTCCATCGATTCTCGGCGAACCGCCAGATGGATGATCGCTCGGTGACACGATGCGCCTGCGCCAGCCGGTACGTCACCAGATACGTGTCAGGCGCGATCCTGCTCAGCGCTGGCTGGTCAACCGTCCACCCGAGTTCGGCGGCGTCGTTCACTTCGCCGCGGAGTCGCCGGCTCGCGACGACCGATTGCACGTAATCGCGGGTGTATCGCGCACCCGAGGCTCCGATCTCCCGGAACTCCGGGTCGACGACCGCATCGAACTCGTCTCGTGACATCGCTACTCGAGTTCGGTGAAACAGAGGTTCGAACTCCATCAACTCGTCGAGGATCGGGCGAAACTCGTGCGGGGTCGTCACGACTGCTCCGAGAACTGCGCCCTCATCTCGATACCTATCTCCGCGTGGCGCAGGAGGAAGGCCTTCTCGTCATACCCCTTGCGCCGCAACCAGAGAGTGACCTCGCTGTTGCATTTGCTTGCATTGCACGAGCGGCACGCCGGTGCGATGTTGTCGAGCGTGTAGCGCCCACCGCGGGAGATCGCCAGCACACAGTCACGCTGCGGCGACTCGTCCGGCTCGCCGCAGTACGCGCAGACACCCCAGGCCGCTTTGAGCGCGGACCACTGCTCGACGGACAGGTCGTGCTCCACCAGATCCATTCGGCGTTTGCGTTTGCGCGCGTATCTGGCTTTCCGGGTCCGGTTGACGGGCATGACGCCATGCTATCGCCGAGTGGTGGTCACTCCGGGTAGCGCCGCGGGGTGAACACCTGACGGCCCGAACCGGTTTCGACGACCGTCGTCATCGATGAGCCGACGATCAGCAGCGTCCGCATGTCGATCTCGGAAGGCTCGAGCTCGCCGAGGGTTACGACGCGAACTGATTCCTCGGCGCCGGCAACATCGCGCCCGATGACAACAGGAGTCTCAGGGGAGCGGTGCTCGAGCACGAGGTCTTTCATGGCTTGGACCTGCCACGTCCGGGACTTCGACGCCGGGTTGTAGACCGCAAATGCCATGTCTGCGGCTGCAACTGCCGAGATACGGCGCGCGACGACATCCCACGGCTTGAGGCGATCAGACAACGAGAGCACCGCATAGTCGTGCCCGAGGGGAGCGCCGACGCGACTGGCGACAGCGTTTGCCGCCGTCATACCGGGAAGGATGCGGACCGGGACGCCGCGCCACTGGTCTTCGGCGGCAACTTCGAGAACTGCTGCAGCCATGGCGAATACGCCGGGATCTCCCGACGAGACGACAGCTACACGGGCGCCGTTCTTCGCCAGGTCCAACGCCATCGCGGCGCGTTCGGCTTCGACGCGGTTGTCGCTGGAATGGCGCCGCTGGCCCGGACGCGTCGGCACGCGATCGACGTACGGGCCGTAGCCGACGAGGTCGGTGGCCAACGAAAGCTCATGCGCCACTTCAGGTGTGGTCCAGGCGGTGTCGCCCGGTCCGAGTCCGACCACGACCACCTCGCCGCGGGATTCGGTTGCTGGTCGAGGGTTGTTCGACGGGCTAGGAACGATGGCGATCGAGAAGTACGGAACTCCGTCCGGGTCGACCTCGGCAGCGGATTCGACGCGTTGACGTGTGGTGCTCGCGCGCTCGACGTAGTGCGCTTCATCCAAGCGGCCGGAATCCTCGAGCGATTGCAGGACCGGGGGGAACGTACGTCCGAGCTTGAGGATGGCTGCGGCGTCGGTCTCCTTGAGTCGCCTGGTCAGCTCGGCCTGCGGCAACGTTCCGGGCAGGATCGTCAGGATCTCTTCACCCTCGACCAGCGGCTTTCCGAGTGCAGCAGATGCCGCGCTGACGGAGGTCACGCCGGGAATCACTTCGGCGTCGAAGCGATCGGCCAGCCTCTTGTGCATGTGCATGTAGGAGCTGTAGAAGAGCGGATCGCCGGCGGCGAGCAACGCGACGGTTCGACCGGCCGCGAGGTGAACTGCCAGCCGTTCGGCAGCCGCTTCGTAGAATTCGTCCATCGCGCCCTGGTATCCGCCGGGATGATCAACGGTCTCGGTGGTCACGGGGTAGACGAGGTGTTCTTCGATCTGTCCTTCGCGCATGTACGGCGCTGCAACTCCGCGGGAGATGCTCTTGCCGTGCCTCGCGGAGTGGAACGCAACCACATCGGCCTCGCCGATGACGCGGGCGGCCTTGACGGTCACCAACTCGGGATCGCCGGGGCCGATACCGACACCCCAGAGCTTGCCTGCACTCATTCGACTTCGCTCGCAATCGCATTGACGACGGCCGCGGTGATCGCGCTGCCGCCGCGTCGGCCGCGGAGAACGAGATGATCGATCCCGCTGGCGTGTTCGATGAGGGCTTCCTTCGACTCGGCAGCGCCGATGAAGCCGACCGGACCTCCGACGATGGCGGCCGGACGGGGTGCGCCGGCTTCGATGAGGTTCAGGAGATGGAACAGTGCGGTGGGTGCGTTTCCGATCGCGACAACAGCGCCCTCGAGCTTGGCTCCCCACAGTTCGAGAGCAGCCGCCGAGCGAGTGTTGTCGATGGTCGACGCCAGCACGGGAACCCGCGGATCGCCGAGGGTGCAGATGACGTCGTTACCGGCGGGCAGACGCTTGCGCGTGATGCCGGCAGCCACCATCTGGGCGTCGCAGAAAATCGGCGCGCCATCGCGCAGAGCTGCGCGCGCAGCCGAGACGACACCGGGTGTGAAGGCGACGTCGTCGACGAGATCGACCTGGCCACTTGCATGAATCATGCGCACTACAGCTTGCGAGACATCCGCCGGGAAACGGCTCAGGTCGGCTTCGGCCCGAATGGTGGCAAAGGACTGGCGATAGATTTCCGCGCCGTCACGGATGTACTCGATCATGTGCCACACGATAGAGGCATCACCGATCGGCCGGATTCACCCGGTAACCGTCACCCGTCGCAATCACATCCGCTACGTCCCCGCGGGGACGTCCGCAGCTGCGGTCGCACCCGGCCCAGTGCTGGCGCCCGACGACGGGCAGTTCTGCCTGCTCGACGGCGGTGATTGCGTCGGTGCGCACATCGGCGAGCGACTTCTCGCATCCCGGGCTTCCGGTGCAGGCGGTGACGTCGAGCCACGGTGAGTTCTCGTCGAAGATCAACCCCATCGGCGCCAACACCCGGACTACCTGCTCGGCAGCCCATTCGTCGAGGTCGAAGATGTGCACCGATCGCCACGGCGTCACGACAACGGGCTTGTCGACGGCGGCCAGGAACTCGGCCAGCCGAGCGTCCAGCAGCCCGAATCGCAAGCCTCCGCCCAGGGCTACGGTCCCGTCGCGCTGCTCGAGCCAGCCGATGGTGGGCCGTGCATCCGGCGTGAGGTCCGCCGCACCGGTGGACTCGGCGCTCAGACCCAGCTGCTCGAGGGTGCGTTCGATACCGTCCGGAACCTCGGCCAGGCGCCAGTGCTTGTCGCGGACGTCGAGGAATGATCGAGCCGCCTCGAGGAGCAATTCGACGGCGTCGTCCGCCTGGACGCGGTGAGTGGTGTGGTGACCGGCGAGCACCAGTGAATGTTCGGTGGCACTGCGCGCGTGGAGCCCGAAATCGCCCCGTAGCCCAGTGATGTCTCCGCGCCCGTCGTCAAGGGTGAACAGGGTTCGCCCTGGCAGGTCCGCCAATGCCTGATCCGCTTGGATCGCCGAATCGAGACGGTGGACCAGTTCACGAATGTCGGCTACGCCCCCGATACGGCCGGACAGTGGGGACGCGAGGATGTTGCGCACTCGCTCGTGCGTCGCGGACGGCAGCAGACCGGCCGACGCGATTCGCGCTGCGAAGGCTTCGGGGTCCGAGACCGAGCGCAGTTGGACGTTGCCCCTCGAGGTGAGTTCCATCTGCCCATTGCCGAGATCGCGCGCTGCGTCGGCGAGCGTCTGCAATTGGACCGGGGTGAGGAGTCCGCCGGGTAGGCGCACGCGTGCCAGTGCGCCGTCGGCGGCGTGGTGAACTTGCAGTGCACCCGGGCACGCGTCTGGCTGTGAACGGTCCGTGGGCATGGCTCCAGGGTACGACCTGTCATGAGTGCCTTCTGCGGACCGGTAGCATCACCACCACCAGTGACGGCAGTTGAGGAAACCGGTGAAAGTCCGGTGCGGTCGCGCCACTGTGAGTGTTGCTCGAGCGGGACGTGTTTCCGCTCGGAAACACGAGTCAGACCCTCAACCGCCGTCGATGACAGATCTGTGCCACGGGGCGCGAAACCCCAGGAAGGCTTCACCCGTGATTCTTCTGCTCTCCACGTCCGATACCGATCTGCTGAGCGCCCGCGCCAGCCAGGAAGCCGGCGACGGCGTCTCCTATCGCTGGGCCAACCCCTCACGCTTGCTGGTCTCGGAGGACTTGCCGCCCTTGCTCGACGGCGTCGACCTCGTGATCGTTCGTATCCTCGGCAGCCGTCGCAGCTGGGAAGACGGCTTGGAGATGGTCCTCGCCTCCGGACTCCCCGTAGTCGTTCTCGGCGGCGAGCACGCGCCGGATGCCGACCTCATGGAGTGCTCGACGGTCTCCGCCGGTGTTGCTGCCGAGGCGCACAACTACCTGGCCGAGGGTGGCGCACAGAATCTGGCACAGCTGCACCACTTCCTCTCCGACACCGTCCTGCTCACCGGCCACGGTTTCGAGCCGCCGGCTCACCTGCCTGCCTGGGGCATCGCTGATTTCGCGCCCGATCTCGACTCGGCGAGCGGTCCGGTCATCGCAGTGCTGTACTACCGCGCCCAGCATTTGGCCGGAAACACCCGGTACATCCAGGCCTTGTGCGACGCGGTCGCCGAGGCCGGTGGCACCGCGCTGCCGATCTACTGCGCATCTCTGCGAACCGCAGAAGCCGAACTTCTGAGCACGCTCCGCCGCGCCGACGCTATGGTCGTGACAGTTCTTGCTGCCGGCGGCACCAAGCCCGCCACCGCGTCCGCCGGTGGGGACGACGAAGCCTGGGATGTCGCCGCACTCGCTGCACTCGACGTCCCGATCCTGCAGGGGCTGTGCCTGACCAGTAGCCGCGCCACCTGGGACGAGAACGACGACGGACTGTCGCCTCTCGACGTCGCGACGCAGGTGGCGGTGCCGGAGTTCGACGGTCGCATCATCACCGTCCCGTTCTCCTTCAAGGAAATCGACTCCGACGGGCTGTCCACGTACGTCCCCGATGTCGAGCGCGCTGCCCGTGTCGCCGGTATCGCCGTCCGTCACGGCAAGCTTCGTCACATTCCGACCACCCAGCGTCGCGTTGCTCTGATGCTCTCGGCGTACCCGACCAAGCACGCCCGTATCGGCAATGCCGTCGGCCTCGACACTCCGGCGAGCGCAATCGATCTGCTCACCGAAATGCGTTCTGCCGGTTATGACCTCGGTCCGGTCGACGGTCCTGACGCAGTTCCCGGTCTGGCAGCCAAGGACGGCGATGCGCTGATCCACGCCCTGATCGCGGCCGGCGGACAGGATCCCGACTGGCTGACTGCCGAGCAGCTCGAGGGCAATCCGATCCGCATCTCGGCAGCGAAGTACCGCGACTGGTTCGCCACTCTGCCCGAAGAGTTGCGCAGCGGAGTCGAGGAACACTGGGGCACAGCGCCCGGCGAGTTGTACGTCGATCGCTCGCAGGATCCGGACGGCGAAATCGTCATCGCGGCACTGCGATTCAACAACATCGTCCTCATGGTCCAGCCGCCACGGGGATTCGGTGAAAAGCCTGTCGCGATCTACCACGACCCGGATCTGCCGCCGAGCCACCACTACCTCGCGGCCTACCGCTGGATCGCTGCCACCCCGGACAACGGCGGATTCGGCGCCGACGCCGTTGTGCACCTCGGCAAGCACGGCAACCTCGAATGGTTGCCGGGCAAGACGCTCGGCATGTCCAGCAACTGCGGCACCGACGCAGCGCTCGGCGACCTGCCGCTGATCTACCCGTTCCTGGTCAACGACCCGGGCGAGGGAACACAGGCCAAGCGTCGTGCTCACGCGACGCTCGTCGATCACCTGATCCCGCCGATGGCCCGTGCCGAAAGCTACGGCGACATCTCCCGCCTCGAGCAACTGCTCGACGAGCACTCCAACGTTTCCGCACTCGATCCGTCCAAGCTCCCGGCTATTCGCCAGCAGATCTGGACACTGATGCGTGCCGCCAAGATGGACCACGACCTCGGCCTCGCCGAGCGGCCTGAAGAAGACGTGTTCGACGACATGCTCCTGCACGTCGACGGTTGGCTGTGCGAGATCAAGGACGTCCAGATCCGCGACGGTCTGCACATTCTCGGCCGTGCACCCCAGGGCGACGCCGAAATCGAACTGGTCCTCGCCATGCTGCGTGCCCGTCAGATGTGGGGCGGCGAACAGAGCGTCCCCGGTTTGCGTGAAGCACTCGGGCTCAGCGAAGACGGCGACGAGTCGCGCAGCCGTGTCGACGACGTCGAGGAAAAGGCGCACGCACTGGTTCGCGGCATGTACGACGCCGATTGGAACCCCGCTGCGGCAGAACAACTCAGCGACGACGAGACCGTCGTGAAGATCCTGCAGTTCGCGGCCACCGAAGTGGTTCCGCGTCTTCGGCAGACCGACAACGAGATCAAGCAGGTCCTGCACGCGCTCGACGGCGGATTCATCGCCGCGGGTCCGAGTGGGTCACCGCTCCGCGGCCTGATCAACGTTCTTCCCACTGGTCGTAACTTCTACTCCGTCGACCCCAAGGCAGTTCCTTCACGCTTGGCATGGGAGACCGGTCAGGCGATGGCCGAGTCGCTCGCCGCTCGCTATCTCGCCGATCACGGCGAATACCCGCGCTCGGTGGGTCTGTCGGTGTGGGGAACCGCCGCCATGCGTACCTCCGGCGACGACATCGCCGAAGTGTTCGCGCTCCTCGGTGTTCGCCCCGTCTGGGACGAAGCAAGCCGACGCGTCGTCAACCTCGAAGTCATCGATCTCGAAGAACTCGGCCGCCCGCGCATCGACGTCACCGTCCGCATCTCCGGATTCTTCCGTGATGCGTTCCCGCACGTGCTCGCACTGCTCGACGACGCCGTTCAGCTGGTCGCGGCACTGGACGAGACGGACGAGCAGAACTACGTGCGCGCCCACGCACAGGCCGACCTTGCCGAGCACGGCGACGCCAGGCGTGCGACCACCCGTATCTTCGGTTCGAAGCCCGGAACCTACGGCGCCGGACTGCTGCAACTCATCGACTCCAAGACCTGGCGCGGTGACGACGACCTCGCCGAGGTGTACACCAACTGGGGCGGCTTCGCGTACGGCCGTGGGCTCGACGGAATCCCGGCAGCCGACGACATGCGCAGTGCTTACCGTCGAATCAACGTGGCGGCCAAGAACACCGACACACGTGAGCACGACATCGCCGATTCGGACGACTACTTCCAGTACCACGGCGGCATGGTTGCCACCGTGCGCGCGCTGACCGGAAAGTCGCCCGAGGCATATATCGGCGACAGCACTAGGCCGGAATCGGTTCGCACACGCACACTTTCGGAAGAGACCGCACGTGTCTTCCGGGCGCGCGTGGTCAATCCCCGCTGGCTCGACGCGATGCGCCGTCACGGGTACAAGGGTGCCTTCGAGATGGCAGCCACGGTCGACTACCTCTTCGGGTACGACGCCACCACCAACGTGGTCGCGGACTGGATGTACGAAAAGCTCGCCGAGACCTACGTTCTGGACGAGCAGAACCAGAAGTTCATGACGCAATCCAATCCGTGGGCACTACACGGAATCGCCGAGCGGCTCCTCGAAGCCGCCGAGCGCAACATGTGGGAGCACCCCGAGCAGAAGACACTCGACGGCTTGCGTCAGGTGTACCTCGAAACCGAAGGCGAACTCGAGGGGGAGTAAACCTCGAGAATCATCAGCAGGTCCGGGCGCTGAAGTGTTTCAGCGTCCGGACTTGATGATCTGAGCGATGTTCCGCTCCGCCAGAGCAGTGATGGTCAGTGACGGATTGACGGTGCCGGTGCTGCCCGGAATGGCAGCGCCGTCCATCACGTACAGGCCGTCGTAGCCCTTGACTCGCCCGTAGCCGTCAGTGGCCTTGCCCAGAACCGCACCGCCGAGGGGATGGGCGGTGAACGAGGAATTGACGTCTTTCGCGAACGGCAAGGCGGACGGCAGCGTGGTGCCGGCGAAGGCCATCTTGTTCTGGACGGCGCGCAGGGCCTCGACGGTGGCGTCGTTGCCGTTCTTCGGCCAGTTCAGCACCACCCGATCGTTGCCCCCGTCGTAGGCGAAGTCGGCGCGCTGCGAATCGAGGGTCATACCCAAGGTTCCGAGCATGCCGATGTTGACGGGTAGGCCGGGGACGTACCAGTTTTCCAGGGAGAGGGGCATTCCCGACTCGTCGACGATGCGTGATGCCGACGGTGCGGCTTGCGCAGTGCCGTCACTGAAGCCGAACGAGCGCACCATCCCGGCGTCGCCGTTCGTTCCCCAGCCCTTACCGACGTGTTCGTTGAGGTTCGGCAGCGCGCCCGTCGCCTGGGCGCGTACCAGCAGTTCGGAGGTGCCGATCGAGCCGGCGCCGAGGAACAGACGGTCACAGGTAAGAGTCTTCCGGGCCAGAACGCCACCCGTCGGATCCGTCGATTCGACGTCGACGACGTAGCGTCCATCACGTTCGCGACTGATCGCGAGCACCTGATGTCCGTAACAGACGGTGGCTCGTCCGGTGGCTTCGGCGGCGGGAATGTAGTTCTGTGTGAGGTCGAACTTCGCGCCGTTGGAGTTACCCATGTTGCTGTCACCGACAGTGGCCGAGGCTCGGGTTCGGCCGTCGAGTTCTGAGCGCACCACGTCCCAGTTCCAGATCCCGTCGATCCGCTGCGGATCGAATCCGGCACGACGAGCGTCCTGATCCCAACGACGCGAGTGACCGAAATTCGGGGTTTGGTAAATGTCTTCGGGCAACGGGCTCAGACGCAGCATCTGGCGCACCTTGGGGTACCAGGTGGACGCCATCTCGTCGTAGTCGAGGGAGTTGCCGAAGACTGCGTCGAAGAATCGGCGCTCGGGCGCGATCATCACGCCGGTGAAGATGATGGAACCACCGCCGACTGCAGCGCCGCGCCAGACCGAGATGTGTTCGTAGTCGGTGGCATCGAGGACGCCGCTGAAGTAGTCGCACACCACCGGGAGTCCGGTGAGGTTGGTGAACGATGTGCGCCGGAAAACTCCGCGGCCGTCGGCCAGCATGTCGGAGGTGTGAATCTCCCGCTGCGGATCATGCGGCCATCGGAGTCCGCGTTCGAGGATGGTGACCTGGGTGCCGCTCTGCGCCAACCGGAGAGCGGTCGCGCTGGCGCCGAAACCTGACCCGATGACGATGGCTTCGGAATGTTCCGGGGGAGTGGGCGAGGGTACGAACAACTCGGGGACGAGTGCGCGGTAGTGATCGGCACCCATCGGTAGCGCACGCAGAGGCGCGGGGGCGGCGTGGCTGATCGAGGTCGACATGAGCGGTGTCGCGACTGCAACTGCTGCCCCCACTCCGGCCGCTTTGAAAAAGTCACGACGCTGCATGTCACGACGCTGCATGTGTTTGTTCGACTCCCCAATTCGATGATTTGCCTCAGAATAACTCGAGATGGAGTTTGGGGACGAAACGGCATGTTGAATGCGCACAGAAACCGGATAAAACGTGCATAAGTGGCATGTTTCAGCCGATTGCGGAAGGTCGCCGGATAGTCGCCGAGGCTCATCGGTGTCCAGTGAGAGGTTCCCGCCCCTATCCTCGAGGAGTGAACTCCGACTTCAAGCGCGTCTCCGAGGCCAAGTACGTCCTACTCACTACCTTCCGCAAGGACGGAACGCCGGTGGCGACGCCGCTCTGGGCCGCGCCGGACGGCGACAAGCTCCTGATGTGGACCGTCACCGATTCCTACAAGGTCAAGCGCATCACGCGAAACCCCTTGGTCACAGTCGCCGCGTGTGACGCGCGGGGAAATCCGAAGGGTGAACCGGTTGCCGCCGTCGCCGAGATCCTCGACGCGCCGGGCACCGATCATGCTCGCGACGCGATCGCGCGTCGCTACGGAATCCTTGGCTGGATCACCATGAAAGGCAGTCTCCTGCGCCGCGGCAAGACCGGAACGATCGGACTTGCCATCACTGCAGCTTGACCGCGTCAGTTGCCGAGCAGATCGTCCAACGCTGAATCGAACCGCGGATAGGTGAAGGGGAAGCCGTTGTCCGTCAGCACTTTCGACACGGCGTGACGACCCGTCAGGCCCAAGGCAGCGTTTCTGCGCAGCAGGAACGCGCCGAATCTGACCATGACAGCGGGCGTCGGCGGCGCAGGTGGCCGGTGAAGGTGCTTGCGCAGCCCGGCCATCAGTTCTGAATTGCGGACGGGATCCGGGGCAGTCGCGATGACCACCCCCGAGGCAGCCGAATCGGGTTCGAGGGCCCAACGAACGATCGACAGCCAGTCGTCGATGTGAATCCAACTTGTCCATTGTCGCCCTGACGCAACGCGTCCGCCCAGACCGAGACGTACGAGCAACAGGAGTCGCTCGAGCGCCGGTGTGCCCTTCTCCAATACGACGCTGGTTCGCAGGATCACTACTCGTGACGTGTTTGCTCCCTCGACCGCTGCCTCCCAGTCCTTTGCGACGTCGGTCATCTGAGGTGGTCCGTCAGCGAGTGGGGAAGCCTCGTCGAGTCGGGTCTCTCCGGCGTCGCCGTAGATTGCGAGCGTGCTCGCCTGGATCCACACCGGAACAGGGTGCGCCAGTAGTTTCGACGCTTCGACCAGTGCGCGGGTCGGATCGACTCGGGAACTGGTGAGCAGTGCGATGTTTGCCGGGGTGGGTCGGCGATCGACCAACTCGCCGGCGAGGTTGATCACCGCGGCGCCGTCGAGTTCTCCTGCCCAGTCGCCGACCGTGACACCGTCCCACTGAACCTGCCTGTGCCTGCCGGGTTTCGGTGACCGAGTCAGGACCACGACGTCATACCCGCGGTCGGCGAGATCGTCGCTGATTCGGCGGCCGAGAGCGCCGGTACCGCCGGCGATCACGACCTTCGTCATCACTGCGCCTGGCTGACCGAGGACATGTGGAAGTCGGGAATCCGCATCGGCGGCATGGCCGTGCGGGTAAACCAGTCTTTCCACTCGCGGGGAAGCGTGATCTCGGTGCGTCCAGCCTCGGTGACCCGCCGCAGGAGATCGAGCGGACTCTCGTTGAAACGGAAGTTGTTGACGGCGCCGACGATCTCGCCGTCCTCGATCAAATACACCCCGTCACGGGTGAGTCCGGTCAACAGCAGCGTCGTCGGATCCACCTCACGGATGTACCAGAGGGTTGTGAGCAGTAGACCCTTCTCGGTACCTGCGATCATGTCCTCGATCGAGGTGGCGTCACCACCGGTCAGGATGAGATTGTCGCCGGGAACTGCGACAGGTCGACCGAACTCTCGTGCAGCGTGGCGCGGGTACGCCAGCGCATTGACGACGCCGTCTCGGACCCAGTCGACGGGTTCGATCTCCATACCGTTGTCGAACAGTGAAACGGATTCACTCGACGACGTCGTGATCACGAACGGCGCGGACTGCAAGCCCTCGGCGCCGGGGTCGGAGGTGAGTGTCAGTGGCAATCCGAGCTTCTCGCCGATCCGGGTACCACCGGTGGTGGAAAGTGCGGTGTGGCCCTCTTCGGCGCCGCGCCCCTCCATGGTCCACATCAGATAGATCATCAGGTCCGCGACAGCCGAAGGCGGAAGAATCGTCTCGTAGCGGCCGGCGGGCAGACTGACCGAATTTTCCGCCCAGTCGAGTCGAGTGGTCAACTGCGACAAAAGGTTCGGCACTGAAATGTCAGTGAAATCGACAGTTCCGGATCCGACCCAGGCGCTGGCGTCGCCGCGCTTGCCGTTGATCTCCACGGAGCCGGTGGCCTGAGCCGTTCTACGTCGCACGCCCGTCGAAGTTCCGAGCCAGGTGGTGTGCAACTGGTGGTGAGCGAAGCCGAACAACTGGTCGTCACTGTCGAAGGCCGTGGACAGGTCGGCAGCCAACTGCGCAAAGACACCGATGTCGGTCAGGGCGGCCGGCAGGTCCCAGTCGGTCTCTGCCGCCGACTGCGTGATCAGGTCGGACGCGTCGTCAGCCGGAGTGGCTGTGCGCGCAGCCTGTTCGCTTGCCTGTACGAGCGCAGAAATCTGCTCCGGATCGACACTGCTGGAACTGACAGTGCCCACCTTCGCGATGTCACCCTCGCGCACGATCGAGATCACCGTCCACGTCCGGGACAGCGAAACTCCGTTGGTGGTCATCGAATTGTTGGCCCACCGCAGCGACGCCTCACTCGCATCGGTCACGATCACCAACGATTCGTCTACCGTCCTCGCGGCCAATGCACGCTCGACGACCTGCTGCGGATCGATCACTGCTGAGCCTCCGAACGAGTATTGAGGATGTTGACTCCGCGGAACAGAGCGGACGGGCAGCCGTGGCTGACCGCCGCAACCTGACCGGGTTGCGCCTTGCCGCAGTTGAATGCGCCCTGCAGGCGCCAGGTCGACTCACCGCCAACGGCTTCCATCGAGCCCCAGAAATCCGTCGTCGTCGCCTGATACGCCACGTCACGCACCTGACCGTCGAGCTTTCCGTCACGGATCTTGAAGAACCGCTGACCGGTGAACTGGAAGTTGTAGCGCTGCATGTCGATCGACCAGGACTTGTCACCGACGACGTAGATGCCGTTCTCGACTCGCGAGATCAGGTCTGCGGTCGAGGTGTCCGTAGAAGGGTCGGGGGAGAGCGAGACGTTGGCCATTCGCTGGATGGGAACGTGATGTGCGGAGTCGGCGTACGAGCAGCCGTTGGAACGCGTCAGCCCCAGCCTCGGCGCGAACACGCGGTCTAGTTGATACCCGACCAGTGTTCCCTCTGCCACCAGATCCCACCGTTGAGAGGCGACGCCGTCGTCGTCGAACCCGACGCTGGCCAGGCCGTGCTCTTCGTTACGATCGGCGGTCACGTGCATGAGTGGCGTTCCGTACTTCAGCGTTCCCAGCTTGTCCGGCGTCGCGAACGACGTACCGGCGTAGGCCGCTTCGTAGCCGATCGCCCGGTCGTATTCGGTGGCGTGTCCGATGGATTCGTGGATCGTGAGCCACAGATTGGTCGGATCGATCACGAGATCGGTCGGACCTGCTTCGACAGTGGGTGCCTTGGTCTTCTCGGCCAGCCACTCCGGGATCTGCGCGAGCTCATCACCCCAGTTCCACGTGCTCTGCGCCCCGAGGTACTCCCATCCGCGACCTACCGGCGGCGCCAAGGTGCGCATCGATTCGAAGCTGCCGGCCGACTTGTCGACGGCGGTCGCCTCGAACTCGGGGTGCAGACGCACCCGTTGCTGGGTGATCGACGAACCGGCCAGATCCGCGTAGAAAGTTTGCTCCTTGACCTGGAGGACACTCGCCGTGACGTGATCCACGCCGTCAGCGGCTTGAAGCCGTCCGGAGTAGTCGACCAGCAGCGCTACCTTGTCGGCCGTCGGTGTCGCGAAGGGATCTTCGAGGTACGGGGACACCCACGTCGCGTCGGCATAGACGGGCTCGTCGGCGAGGGTGACCGGATCCCGATTGAGCGAGCGTAATGCCTTCGCAACCTCGACCGCTTGGCGTGCCAGCGCAGCCGCGACGTCAGGGGATACCTCGGCGTGCGAGGCGAATCCCCACGTGCCGTCGACGATCACACGGACGGCGACCCCGATCTCGTCTCCGTCGGACACCGCCTGAACTACGCCGTCGCGCAAGCGGATCGACTGTGTGAGCACGCGGTGGACACGAACATCGGCGTGCTGGGCGCCGGCTGTTCTCGCTGCCGACAGCGCCGCATCAGCGACGGCTCGCAGCGGGAGGGCGAGGAAATCTGCATCGACATCTCGGGTGACGGTCACGCACACGACGCTAGCCGACGACCGCCGATCTCAACCGAACTGCTGCCATCCGAGGCGAATCACCATGGCGATCACGACCACCAACAGCGTGATCCGGACGAATCCGGATCCCTTGCTCAGCGCCATCCGCGAACCGATGACCGCGCCGAGAACGTTGCACACCGCCATCGCCAAACCCAAACTCCACCAGACATGCCCGGTGACGGCGAAGTAGGCGAGCGCGCCGAAATTGGAACCGAGATTGATCACCTTCGCCATGGCTGCGCTTCGAACGAATTCGGTTCCGAGGAAGGTGGCGAAGCTGATGATGAGGAAAGTGCCGGTGCCGGGTCCGAGCAGACCGTCGTAAAGCCCGATGAGTCCGGCGGAGAGCAGCAAGACGAGGACGGTCTTGCGCTGCGTCGGACGATGAGTGGCGATCGTGGTGCCCAGCGTCGGCCGCATTGTCACGAAGACGGCGACAGCGACGAGTACGACCATCACGATCGGAATGAAGTACTTCTTGTCGATCAGTGAAACGGCCGCCGCCCCGCACGCGGACGTCACCGCTGCCAAGGCGGCTGCCGGCGCCATCTGCCGCCATTGCATCGGGATTCGACGCGAGAACGTGTACACCGCAGCACTCGTCCCGGTGAATGCCGTCAGTTTGTTGGTGGCCAGTGCGGCCTGCGGGGTCAATTGCGGGGCGACCAGAAAGAGTGCGGGCAACAGAATCAATCCGCCGCCGCCGACGACGGCGTCCACCCAACCCGCCGCCGTTGCTGCCGTCATCAGCAGTCCCCAATCAGCAATATCCACGGCGGTGACTCTTTCACAGCTGTGACACTCTTGATCACATGCGGAGGTTCAGCCTGTGGCTGCGAGGAAAGCCGATGATCGCGGACAGCGCGCTGGCGCTCGT